>WRKN01000080.1 GCA_009778055.1 Synergistaceae bacterium | reverse complement strand
AATCCCGACGACTACACCGACAGGCATGGACACGGAACCCACGTGACCGGCACGATAGCGGCGGTCGGCGACAACGGACTGGGCGTGACCGGCGTCAACTGGAAGGCGAAGATCATCACCCTGAAGGCCATGGGGGATGACGGCACAGGAACCGACGCGCTTATAATCGCGGCTTTGGAGTATTTGAAGACACTTCTGGACGATAATCCCGATCTCGTGCTGCCGGCGGTCAACCTTTCGCTGGGCGGCTGGGCTTCCCGAACCCCCGCTCAGAGGGAAGGCGACGCGATGTGGAGGGCTTATAAGGAAATCGACAAAACGAACCGGGCCGTCATCGTCGTGGCGGCCGGCAACGAATCCAGTCAGGTAGGGGCCCCGGCGCTCAGGGATACAAACGCGTACAAAAAAGGCCAGTATTGTTACCCGGCGTCTTTCACGGGGCTGGAAAATATGATTGTGGTAAGCTCCATAGCCGGCGACAACACGAGCGGAAGCGACACAAACTGGAGCAGCGAGGCGGTGCACGTCACCGCCCCGGGCGTCGGCATACTGAGCACCACGAGAAACGGCGGTTATGGAACCATGAACGGCACTTCGATGGCGGCGCCCCACGCCGCGGGAGCCGCGGCGCTGCTGACCGCGGCGCTGCTGGATCCCGGCTTCAACAACGGCGTGTTTGACGTTAAAACCCTTCCTTTGGGCAGCCTGTTGAAAGAATTGATATGCGCCAACGCTAACCGTGCCGTAAACCCCAAAGCGCCGGCCCGAATCGGCTCGGTCACAATTACGCCCCAGCAGAATGTGAATGACACTACCACTTCGAAATATGGACTCCTCGACGTAAAAGCGGCCATGGACGCGCTGGCCGGTCTGATCAGGGGCGGCATGATTCCGGCGGACGGCGTTTCCGTCAGCCCAAGTTCCGTCAGCTTGAACACGGGCGAAAAAGTACAGTTGAACGCCGTTGTCACGCCGTCATACGCCACCATCAAGAGAGTTTCATGGAGCAGCAGCAAGCCGGGTGTGGCGACCGTAGACGACAATGGCTGGGTGGAGGGCGTTTCCGCCGGCGATGCCGTCATAACCGCCAAGGTTTTGGAAAGCGACAAGAGCGCCGCCGTCAACGTAACCGTAACTGGAAAGAGAAAAGGCGGCGGAGGCAGCAGCGGCTGCAACGCGGGCGCCGCGTTCTTCGCCGCCGTCACGCTGTGCGGCCTGGCAGCGTTGTTAAAACGCCGGTAATTCGGTATAATCCGATCATCCGGTCCCAACACAAAACCCCCGCCGAGAGGCGGGGGTTTTGTGTTGGGCGCTATTCAGCGCGCAGAGAATCCTATTGAGTCAAAAAATTCTTTCATGATGCCGGAAACTTGTTCTGACTCCAGCAAAAACGCGTCGTGCCCGGCGTCACTCTTAACTTCCCTGTACGCGGCGTATACGCCCGCGTCCTTCGCCGCTTCGGCCACTTCCTCAACCTGCCACGGCGGAAAAAGGATGTCGGTGTTGATGCCGACGGCCAGTAAATTCTTTTTGCGCATGGACTCGAACGCGGCCTCTACGTCCGCGCGCCCCTGGGCCAGGTCGTGCAGATCCATCATCTTGGTCAGGTATAGGTAGCAGTTCGCGTCAAAACGCTGGGTAAGCAGCTTCCCGTGGTGCATAAGGTAGCTCTCGACGTCGAAGTACCCGTCCCATTCGTCGATGTTGCTGGACTCCCTCATGTGCCTCTTTTTGAAGGACTCCTCGCTGCGGTAGGTGATCATCGCCAGCATCCGCGCGTTGGACAGCCCTTTGACCGGCCCCTGTCCCGGGTAATAGTTTCCGTCCCGCCAGTCGGGATCCGACGTGATGGCGTGGCGCTGAACCCCGTTATAGGCGATGGCCTGCGGGTAAAGGCGCAACGGCGCGGCGAGAATGACGGCGAAGTCCAGGCAGCCGGCGAACCGGGCAACCCATTCCAGCGCGATCATCCCTCCCAGGGAACCGCCTATAACCCCGGCCACGCGCTCGATTCCTATCGCCTCCAGAGCTTTTTTCTGCGAAAGCGCCACGTCACTGGGGTCGAGCACCGGAAAGCGCATCCCCCAGGTGGAACCGGTTCCCGGCTCCACGTTGGTTGGGGCGGAGCTTCCATAAGGGCTGCACAGGTTGTTGCAGCATACCACGCACAGCTTGTCCGTGTCCAAAACCCCGCCCGGCCGCACCACAGCGTCCCACCACGCGCCGGGAAGCCCCGGCGCCGGCTCTCCTGCAATATGATGGCTGTTCGTCAGGGAATGACAGACCACCACGACGTTAGAGCCGTCAGGCTTCGGCGTTCCATTGACGGAGTAGGCGACGCCCGCTTCTTTCAGAACTTTCCCGGAGCGAAGCTCCAACTCCGGGAGAATGACAGAGCCAAACCGTTCGGGCATGTTTACCGCGTCATCTCCGCGGGGCCAGGCTCTTCTCGGTTTCCCGGTCGAACTTGAACATGGACAGCAGATTGCTCAGCCGCTCCACTCCTTCGTTGACGCCCTGAGCCTCCTGCGCCACCCGCTCGCTGGCCGTGGCGGTTTCCGCGGTAGCCTGCCGGATGTCGTCCAAATTGCGCGCCACATTGGCCGTGGCCTGCGCGGCCTGTGATATCGCCCCGGCGATTTCGCCGCTCGAAGCCGCCTGTTCCTCCGCCGACGCCGCGATGTTCTGCATTCTTTCGTTGAGGAACTCCACCTCTTTATACTCGTCCTCCATGCTCTTGCGGACAACTTCCGTCTGAGCGGTCATTTCTTCGAGCATGGTCTTCATTTCAATGATTACGTCGCTGGCAACTTTTGTGTCGCTCCGCAGCTCCGTGATAAGGTTATTTACCTCCTGAGCCGCCCTCGCGGATTCCTCGGCCAGCTTGCGAACTTCCTCGGCCACGACGGCGAACCCGCGGCCGGATTCCCCGGCACGCGCAGCCTCGATGGCCGCGTTCAGAGCCAGCAGGTTTGTCTGATCCGCGATACCCGTGATCGTTGTGATGAACCCGGTCATATGCGCGACGGACGCGTTGACCTTGTCGATGGAGTTATTTCCGGCCTTCGAGCGCTCTCCCGCGCTCAGGATGTTCGAGGTGATGTTTTTGACGTTCTGAGCCGACTGCTGGTTCAGATTCGTCGTCTGCGACGCGGCCTGGGCGGCGTCTATGACCGCGTCCGCCGTGGCGGAAGCCGATTTTGACACCTCGGAGATGGCGGTATCCGTCTTTTCGATCATTTCGGAGTTGAGCTGGGACAGCCTGGAGGACTCTTCAACGGACTCCTTGACCTCCTCCATTGCCGCGACGGCTTCCTCGGAAATAGCCGTAAGGTTCAGCGCCGTTTCGGAAAAACGCTCGGCTTCAGCGCTCATCGACGACAGCATATAAGTCACGTTGTTTCTCAGGTTCGCGCAGGCTTTGAGCATGTCGGAGATTTCGTCGTTCCTTCGCTCTATCGCGGAGGTGTCCAGCCCCAGGCTCGTGCGCGGGTCGCGAAGGTCAAGTTCCCCAAAGCGGTTTATCAGTTTCGAGGTTGTCCGGATCGGCTCGACTATGCGCCGCACAAGCAGCGTCAGCACGACGGAAATAATTATAATGGCGATGGCGTAAAGGATAAAAATATAGTTTCTGAGGTCGCCCGCCCCTCGGTAGAGTTCCGTCTGAGGAACGGCGATACGGAGGCTCCACGCCGCCCCGATCTCGCCGACGATGGGGTAGTAGTTCACGACGACGTCGACGCCCGCTTCCTTTTCAACCCAGGAATCTCCCCTGCCGGAGGCGATTAGCGGCAGCGCGCGCCGGGCTTCCGCAGGTCTCAGCTCGGCGAGGTTTCTCCCTTCCGTTCCTTTTCCCATGCCGCCCACAATCGTCCCGTCATTGGAGAAGTACGTAAGGGAACCACCCTTCGGAAGCTGCAGTTTTTCGTAGAAGCTTTCCGTCATACCAAGCGGAATGTCCACGCCGGCCACTCCGATAATATTGCCGTTTCTCCGAATCGGCAACGCGGCTGTCGTCATCAGAATATCGTCTCCCGGCCTGCCGCTGTAATTAAATAAGAAGGGGTCGAACAGAACCGGATGGCCGGCCCGGAGCGTTCGGGAGTACCAGTCCGCGGCCGCCAGCTCCGCGTCGGTGCTCCAGGTCAGCTCCGGGTTGGAGCGGTTTCCGCTGTAGATAGCGACAAACCTTCCCGACGGGTGCTCGCTGGTTCTGTATTCGGCGTCCCGGCCGTCGAAGGCGTTGGGCTCGAATACCGCCCACACCGACAACACGCCCGGCGTGTTTACATATACGCCGCGTATAGCTCTATATGCTTGTTCGCGCGATCCTGGCGCGTTTCCGTCCATTTCGCCCAACGCCGCGCCCAGCGACTGAGCCGCCGCGAACATGGCGTCGGCGGCAGTGGTCAGAAGTCCGGTGGCTATGACGGCGTTATTGCGCAGATCCGTCTCGACCGATCTGGCGGCATAATCGGAAAGACGCCAGAAAGTCAGCGACTCTATCGTGACCAGGATAACCAGAACTAAAGGCAGTATCAAACACAATATTTTTCCCTGCATTTTCAACTTTTTCACGTAACAACCCTCCTCTGATTTTAGTTCCTGACTTATTATCTCACGCTATGCCGCTTTTGAGCAATTCATGAAAGTGAATCATCCCGACCGGTATGTTTTTGTCCACGACCACCAGAACGCTTATTTCACGCTCTTCCATCTCCCTGACGGCCTCGGCGGCCAGGCGCTCCGCGCTTATCGCGGCCGGAGCGCGGGTCATAAAATCTCCTATCCTGTGGTTCAGGGCTTCCACTCCGCCGCGCTCGAGCAGGCGGCGCAGGTCTCCGTCGGTGAAAATCCCGGCCAGCTCGCCGCCTTCTCCCACCACGCAGGTAGCGCCGTATTTTTTGTCCGTGATCTCAAACAGCGCGTCCTTGACCGACACGTCCACGCTCACCTTGGGAAGCTGCTCCCGCGATCCCATTACGTCGCTAACTTTGGTGAGAAGGCGGCGGCCAAGCGCGCCGCCGGGATGAAACGTGGCGAAGTCCTCCTTACGCAGCCCGCGCAGCTTGGTCACCATTCCGGCCAAAGCGTCGCCGGCAACGAGCTGAAGCGTGGTGCTGCTGGTCGGGGCCAGGCGCAGGGGGTCGGCCTCGGACTCCACTCGCGAGTCCAGCACTATGTCGGCGTGACGCGCCAGAGGCGAATCCCCCCCTCCCGTAATCGCTATAACCGTGCCTCCCAGACGCTTGAAATGCGGCAATACGGACAGGATTTCCTCCGTGGCGCCGCTGTTGCTGATGAAAATGCCGACGTCCCCGCGGCATACCATGCCGAGGTCGCCGTGCGACGCCTCGGCCGCGTGAAGAAAAAACGACGGCGTGCCCAGAGAGGACAGGGTGGCGGATATCTTTCTTCCCACGTGCCCGGACTTGCCCATACCCACGACGATAACGCGCCCCGTACAACTGTAGACGGCGCGGGCCGCCCTGACCCACTCGCCGTCCATCCTGGCGGCAGCGCGGGTCAGCTCGGCCGCCTCGTCCAACATAACGGCCCGCCCTGTCTCCAACAGGGACGAGTCGCCGCACGCCACCCCCTCCCGCTCCCAGGGCAGGCCGACGGTCATCCGATCCTCGCCTTGTGAATTGCCAGGACTTGATCCAGAAAATCACCCATCCCGGACAATGGAATCATGTTGGGCCCGTCGCTTTCGGCCGAGTCCGGCTCCGGGTGGGTCTCGACAAAGAGGGCGTCTATGCCGACGGCGGCCGCGGCCCGCGCCAGAGGCAGAGCCATTGACCTGTCACCGCCGCTGGCCCCGCCGAGGGCGCCGGGGTTCTGCACGGAGTGAGTGGCGTCAAACACCACGGGACAGCCAAGAGCGCGCATTGTCACGAGCGAACGCATGTCAACCACGAGCTGGTGATAGCCCATCGTCGTCCCGCGCTCGCACAAAAGCACGCGGCCGTTGCCGGCTTCGCGGCACTTTCCGACGACGTGAGCCATGTCCTCGGGGGCCAGGAACTGCGCTTTCTTTACGTTCAGAACCCTGCCCGTCCCGGCGGCCGCGGTCAGAAGATCCGTCTGGCGGCACAGGAAAGCCGGAATCTGGATTATATCCGCCGTTTTACCGACCTCCTCGGCCTGCCATTGCTCGTGTATGTCCGTCATTACCGGGACGTTCATCTTTTCTTTGATTTCAGCCAGCCACTCCAGACCTTTTTTCAGGCCGGGCCCGCGCCGCGAGGATATGGACGTCCGGTTGGCCTTGTCGAACGACGCCTTGAAAATGTAAAAAATTCCGCGTTCCGCGCAAAGGTCTCTCACGGTTTCCGCGACCGTCATGCCGAGTTCCAGGCTTTCCAGCGAACAGGGGCCGGCCATCAACGCAAAGCCGCCCCCGCCAATGATAAAATCGTTTATCCTGCACTCAGCGCGGGAATTTTTCATGTCCTCATGTCCTTTCGTTTCAAAAACCTGTTTTATTGCCGTGGGACATTATACTCCAGAGCGGTAATGCCTGATATAATAACTTAAAATTTATGAGCAGTTCGTGTGAGGTGCGTAACATCATGCCTAACAGCCAAGAGCTTAACGCCCACGGGTTCAGTACCTGGAAGCTGGATGATTCAGGGATTCCGCAGCCGCCGGAAGCCTCTTCCCCGGAAGTCTATTCCGAGGCTTCTTATTATCCCGACAGCGAACCTGTGGTGTACGGCGCTCTAAAATGTTATTTTTACACCCCCAAGCGCGGCGACATATGGGGAGCGTTCTGTGTCCTGTTCAACGGTGTGAGCGGCGAGGTCGTGGAGAACGTTTTCTGGGTGACCAGGATGCTTGCCGGGCCGGCCATAGACGTCAACGCGGAGTGGAGACTGCTCAACAAGCAGATTCCCAAAATGGGAAGCTACGAAAAAGTCCTTGGGGATAAACTGTCTGTGATGCTGATCGAAGCTTTCACAACGGCCGCTCGTATCCAACTGTGCCGAAGCGGCGACCATTCAAATTTGTTACATGAAGTCTCCGAAGAAATACGCAACGGTTTTGAGCGGGCAACGCATTGTTTCCTTGAGTTTACAATGGCGTTTGAGCGTATGTCCGCGCAAGATCTGGCGCAGGCGGGAGTGCTGGCGAAAGAAAGCGGCCTTGCGGAACCGGAAACAACGATTCCCGAGGAAAAATCCTTTGTCGGCACGCTGGTAAACTGCCTGCCGATAATCGACCCGGTATATGGCAAGCCGGTGTCCGAACTCGAGCCGGGCGACATGCTCAAGGTCAAGATTCAGGGCGGCATAGGGGCCGGGGATATGCTTCAAAGATTCCTGGAGTCCACCAATCAGGAAGCGATATTCCCGATTGAAAGCGTGGAAAGAACCACCGTGGAAAAGACCTACATATTTTTGAATATCAACGCGGAACTCAAAGGGCTCGTAACCGTCACCAAAGACCTCCGCCTTCGCGTAATGGACGTCAAGGGAGAAAAGAGGACGTCAATCAACATAAACATGGACAACGTCATATTATTCGGCGTAATAGCCGCGTCGTTCGTGGTTATAGCGTACGTCATAAGGTTCCTGCTTTTTTAGAGAATGTTAAAGAAAATCCAAGATATACTGAATCGCGTTAAACCTTCTTTCATACTTGACGGGGACAGCCTGGGCCGCTCGAGAAGCTGGGCGCGCGACAGAATGTTCGGTTCGGTGGCGGCGTTTCTCGTTCTGGTTGTTCTGGGACTCCTCGTAAGCCGGGACCTGGCCGAAAGGGTATTCATATTTGCGCTGCTCGCCGCCATAGCCGCCTGGAGCGTCATCTACTCCAAACAAAGCGGGCAGCTTGCCTTGATTGATGAAATAGCCTCCATAATGACCGAGACTACCGGGGGCTGTTACTGGGAATGGGACGCGGACACCCGGCGTCTCAGCTTTGTCCCCGACGGCTTCTCGCTGTTCGGCAAAAGCATCGGCACCCGCGATGAATTTCTCGCGCTGCTGCACCCGGAAGACGCGTTTCTGTTCAGGAAGAAACTGGAACGTTTTTTTGTAACCGACTCACTTTTCGCGCCCGAGCCGGACGGAGTGGAATTTCGCGTACAAAACCTGCAAGGCGATTGGAAATGGTTTGTCATGCGGCGCAGCCGCATTAGCCGCTTGTCAGGAAAAGGCGCCCGAGCGGTGGGTTCGATTGTGGACGTAGACGCGTTCAAACGCGCCGCCGAGGCCCAGCGCTCTTCCGAGGCGCGGCTGGAGACCATCTTCATGAGCGCGCCCGGCAGCATGGCGGTCACGGACACGGACGGGAAATTGATGGAGGCGAACCAGGCTTTTTTCGACATGCTGGGCTACGGAGTCAGAGACCTTCACGGAGTTTCCATAATGTCCCTGTCCACCACCGAGTACGGTAAAGAAGGCGACGAGCTGATGGCGGAAATTCTGACGGAATGTGAGCGGGACGGAGACAGACGTTTCCGCCGGGAAGAGGACTTCATCCGCAGCGATGGGGAGCGCATTACGGTGGACTACGGTTTGTCGGCCATTCTCGACAACGACGGCAACGTCGCTAACTACATCTTTTCCGGAATGGACATAACGCTGCAGATAAAACACGCCGCGAAACTTACCATCCTCGCCGAAAACCAGCGCTGGCTTTTTTCTTTCCTGCGCCAGTTCAACCAATTCAACGGAATAGACAAGCTTTTCGACGCCCTGAAAGAAAATCTGCCCAGCGTCGCCTCGTTCTCTTCGCTGAAAATGCTTGTCCCGTCGTTTCTGGATAAAACGTGGTATTTTGATGACACGCGCGAATCGGGCGAAGAAAAATCCGCGCGGGAGATGGAAAAACTGCTGGCCGGTAAAGGCCCGTCGGGGCGCGCGTACGTCAACCGCGCCACCGTGAACTGGGAAAACAACGACGCGTCCGCCGAGGTTCGGTCCATCCTGGCCATTCCGTTGATCTACAAGGAAAAGGCGTGGGGGGTTCTCGCCCTCGAAAGCAAGTCGCACGGCGCGTTCGATAATGAAGATGTAACGCTTATGAACATCCTGGGCGGCAATATCGGACTTTATTTTGAGGAACAGTCCAGCCGTTCCGAGCTGGATGTACACGCCCAGCAGCTTCATCAGCTCCACAGCCTTATCAACTCGCTTCTCGCCACGTACAACCGCGAACATCTCCTGGAAGGTATGCTCGAATACCTCAACAGCATAATTCCAAACGCCGCCTGCGCCGTGTACCTTTTCAAAAACGACCCTGGCGACGACAGCCTGATGAGGATGGAGCGCCTGGCGTGGTATGAAGATGATGAAATCCCCTTGCCGGGAGACGATCTGGCGCTTGAATCGGCATACTCTCAGGTCCCCGTAGTAAAATACAACGACATGGGGCTGGAATCGCGGTGCGTGTCGCCCGTCATCTTCCAGTCGCGCGCCGTCGGGGCGGTGGACGTTTACAAGCCCGCCGGTATTCGGCCCAAAGAGCTTCAGATGTATCAGTTACTTATAGACTACTCGTCGAGTTTCTGGGCGCTTTACGACCTGATGGCGCTTAGGGAGGAAGAGGCTTCCATTGACTCTCTGACCGGAATATGGAACCGCCGTTACATAGTCCGCCGCTTTAAGGAAGAACATGACCGCATCGCCCGCTATGGCGGCAACGCCTGTGTTGTATTGGGCGATATGGGTAATTTCAAGTACGTCAACGACAACTACGGCCACCCCAAAGGAGACGAGATTCTGGTAAACGTGGCCAAAACCCTCAAAAAGAGCCTGCGCGTCAGCGACTGTGTGGGGCGTTACGGCGGGGACGAATTTCTTCTTCTGCTGCCGAACATCTCCCTGGAGGACACCGAGATAGTGCTTGACCGTATAAAAAAGGAGCTTAAACTCCTGCGAATAAAGAGCGATGACGATGACGAGAACTTCCACTTCCTTGACGTGATTCTCGACTTCGGAACGGCGATTTTCCCCGGAGAAGCGCCGACTTTATTGGATACTATTACTTTGGCCGACGATAACATGTACGCCAACAAGGCGGCCAGGAAGAAACAGGAAAAAGGAGCTGAACGGACGTGAAAAAATTTTTGAAGATAGTATTGGCGGCGGCGCTTTTATTTGCCGTCTGTGTGCCGGCCTGGGCGAACCGTCCGCCTATGACCCGCGCCCAGCACAATAGAAACAAGGCCTACAACAAAAACTACTTGCCCCCCGGCTGGCAGTACGAGGCCGGCTACGCCGTGTGGCGCATGAACCGAAAAGCCCCCCTCAACCGCAATACTTACAGGAGGTACAAGAACGACAAGGCGTGGCACAGCAAGATGCGCCGCTATTACCGCCCGCAGGAACTCGCCCTGAACACAGTGGACTGGACGGTCGAAGAGGTTGCGTTTTTCCTTGACAGATACCAGGATTTATTGAAATTTCACCCGGCCGGATTTGAATAAAAGATGAAGCTCCGGGAGTTCGTGTGACAATGATATAATAGGGCCAACGT
>WRKN01000079.1 GCA_009778055.1 Synergistaceae bacterium | reverse complement strand
GGACAGGTGGCGTCGTTCGATATGAGCAAAGAATGGGACGCCGGCCGCCTGACGACAGCCGCGAATTTCTATCTGCCTTCTGACGTGTCGCTGATGCGCGCGATGAGGGTTCCGGATGACTTCAACGCGCGGCGCTGCGCGCTGTGGAGGGAGTACCGCTATTTTATCCAGCACGGCAGAAGCTGCCGGCCGCACCTGCGGGATATGGCATGGTGGCGCAAACATGAATGGGACGCTGATTCGGTGCGGGAAGCATGTCGTATACTGGAGGGGCATCACGATTTTCGCGCTTTCTGCAAGACCGGGGAGTGCCCTGAAGAAAGCGCGCGAACCATTTCGCGCCTGAGGTACAAAAGAATCGGCGGCCTGTCGATGATAACGGCGCGCGCGCCGTCTTTCCTGATGAACATGGTGCGCATTATAGTGGGAAGCCTTGATAAGATCGGGCGCGGCGAAGAGCCGGCGTCCTGGTTCAGGGAGCTTTTAAGCGAGAGAAACGAACGCAGGTACAGCGGGGTTACAGCACCGGCATGCGGTCTTTATTTTTGGCGGGCCGCCTACAAAGACATAAGTTTTTGCCGAAGCTCCGAGGGGTCAATTTTAGGAGGAATAGTTAATGTTCGGGACGGATATCGGGATTGACCTGGGAACGGCCACAATCATCATTTTCGAGAAAAGGCGCGGAGTGGTGCTCAGAGAACCGTCGGTGGTGGCGCTGAACACGGATAACGGCAACATACTGGCCGTTGGATACGAGGCTAAAAATATGGTGGGGAGAACGCCGGGCAGCGTGGTCTCCATGCGCCCGCTGCGCGACGGGGTCATAGCTGACTATTCCATGACGGAGGCGTTGCTTCAGCATTTCATAAAACGTATTACCAAAGGGCGGGATCGTTTTTTCAAACACAGGGTGATGATATGCGTACCGTCCGGCGCTACCGACGTAGAACGGCGCGCGGTGCTGGAAGCGGCGCTGGAGGTAGGGGCGAAGGAGGCATATTTGATAGAAGAGCCGATGGCCGCTGCTATAGGAGCTAATCTTGACGTCGAGGAGGCTAGAGGCAAGATGATAGTCGACGTCGGTGGCGGCACGACCGATATCGCCGTGATATCGCTCGGCGGAATTGTTGTTTCCAAGTCTTTGCGAATCGGCGGAGATAAATTCGACGAGGGAATAATGAGATACCTGCGCAGACAGTACAACCTGGCGATAGGCGAACAGACGGCCGAAAACCTGAAGATCATGATAGGGACTTGCATGCCGCAGGAAGAGGACCGGCGCATGATTATCAAGGGGCGCGACCTTATACAGGGGCTTCCGCGCCAGATAGAGGTGTCGAGCTCGGCCGTCAACATGGCCATAGGGGAGATGGTCCAGACGTTGTTGGATGGAGTGCGTAATGTTTTGGAGCTAACGCCGCCCGAACTTTCAGCCGATATTATTGACAGAGGGATAGTGCTTACGGGCGGAGGCTGTCTGCTCAAGGGGCTTACGGAGCTGATAACCCAACAGACGGGAATCAACTGCTTTACGGCCGAGAACCCGATGGAGTGCGTGGCTCTCGGAACCGGAAAGGCCCTTTCCGAAATAGACAGGCTTTGCGCATCGGGACGCAACAACATTCTGGTGAACGTGAAGAAGGGTCGTAAGCGCAAGTTCTGAAATATTCTTGAAATCGGAGGCTTCTTGTGCATCGAGGACTATATGCGGCCGCTTCGGCCATGGTGGTGCAGGAAACAAATCTGGACGTGGTGGCGAACAACCTGGCAAATGTCGATACCGCGGGTTTTCGCAGGAGGATTTCGGCCAACGCGGACTTCAGCGCGCTGATGGATCGCATCGAAAAGATATCCGAGGACGGAGAGACCAAAATAACGACGTACCCGCCCTTTACCATGAACTGGCGGGGTACTCAGGTCATTGGAACCATGGCTTTGGCCAACATCTATTCCGAAAGTTTCATGGATACGCGTCCCGGCGTGGTTAAGACAACCGACGCCCCTTTTGACGTCGCCATAGACGGGCCGGGGTTTTTTGCCGTTACGGACGACGCGGGCAACATGTACTATACCCGGCAGGGGAATTTTCTGGTCGGGCCGGAAGGCAACCTGGTCACGGTCGATGGAATGACCCTTCAGGGAGATGGCGGCCCCATAACTGTGGAGGAGGCGTCCTCGGCCTATATAACGAACACCGGCCAGGTGTTCGCCGACGGTGAAGAGGTGGGGCAGATAACGCTCTTTACCTTTGAAAACCCGACGTACCTCCGGCAGGTAGGAAGGAATTGCCTCGTCCCCAACGACGATTCCGGCGGCCCCGTTCCGGTGGAGGAGGGCCTGCGGCTGGTGACCGGCGCGCTGGAATCTTCCAACGTCAGCGTTGTGGAGGAGATGGTACGGATGATAGAGGCTCACAGAGCCTACGAAGGAGCGTCCAAAGCCCTGATTACCCACGACGAATCAACCGGCAAGCTGATAACGTCCTTCGGCAGGCAATAGAATTTTTCAGGAGGAATATTAAAATGTTAAGATCGTTATGGTCAAGCGCGTCGGGCATGATTGCCCAGCAAACCAACCTTGACGTGGTATCGCACAATCTGGCTAACGTCAACACCACCGGCTACAAGAAACGCCGCGCAGATTTTCAGGATTTGATATATCAGATAGCGCGCGAGCCGGGCGCTCCCGTCGATCCGGCTTCCACGATACCAACCGGCGTACAGGTAGGACTGGGAACGCGCGTCATCGGCACTCCATCGTTCATGACGGAGGGTTACATGCAGGTGACCGACAACCCTTTGGACTGGGCCATAGCCGGCAATCAGGGTTACTTTCAGGTCACCATGCAGGATGGTATGCTCGCTTACACCAGGGCCGGTTCATGGCAGGTGGACGGCGAAGGCCAGATAGTGAATCACGAAGGGTTGCTGCTGGAACCGGCCATAGTGATTCCGGAGGACGCGGTTGAAATTACCCTCGGCAATGACGGCATAATATCGGTTAAACTGGCCGGGCAGGTGGAGACGCAGGAAATAGGCCAGCTTGAATTGGCGCGCTTCGTCAATCCGGCGGGGCTGCGGGCTTTAGGCAGTAATTTATTTATCGAGACCGACGCCAGCGGGGCTCCTATTTTAGGCGCGCCGGGAGAGGACGGTATGTCCCAGGTACGTCAGGGCATTCTTGAAATGTCCAACGTTCAGGTGGTTGACGAGATGGTGGGGATGATCATCGCGCAAAGGGCTTACGAAGCAAACTCCAAAGGGGTGCAGACAGCGGACGACCTTCTGCGCATCGCAAATGGATTGAAACGTTAAACATGAACGGCCGTATCGGGCGGAGGCTTCTCCGCCTTTTTTTTGTATCCGCGTTTATCTTGCTCTTCCCGTGTTTTGCCGCCGCAGCTAATAGAACCCTGCAAATTTCCATACCTGACGTCGTGCGCTCGGAAACCGACGCCTGCGCCCTCTGGGAGATAGCCGACATAAGCGGCCCTCAGGCTTTGGTGAGACAAGCCGGAGAGCTGCTTTTGATGATAGAAAACGGCGTCATAACCAGAGAACAGGTCGTTGATGCCCTGCAAGTCAGCGGACTGGATGGAGTTCGCTTTGAACTGAAAATGCCGAGAACCGTAAGGGTTGAAAAAGGAGCTCCCGAAAATGGCGGCCTGCTTCAGGACACGGGCCGGCAGGGGGACTTGCCGGCGCTCATAAAATCTCTCGCGTCCTGGGACGGTGAAGTCGAGGTGCGATACCAGGGAGGGATGCCGGAAGGCCGTCTTGTGGCCCCCGCGTCCATAGTTCCGGGGACGGCGGCCGCTACGCTCAGGTTCCGCAATGATTCCGGCGCGGAACGCTCGCTGGCGGTGCGCCTTACCTGGACTCAGCCCGTCCTTGTCCTGACCCGCTCCTTGAGGAGGGGGGAAATTCCGAAAGAAACGGACGTGACGGTTCGCCAAATCCGTGTGAGCAGGCCGGGGGTATACGCCTCGAAGTTCTCCGACGTCGCCGGAAGGGCCGTCAGAAAGAACCTTTCTCAGGGAGAGGCGTTGGCCCTTAATTTGCTGGCCGACGTGCCGATAATAGAAAGAGGGAAAAACGTTACAATTGTGGTGAGAAGCGGCGGCATGGTCATCAGGACAAGGGGAGAGGCCATGGAAAACGGGGGCCTCGGCGATGAGATCAGGGTGCGCAACGTGGCGAGCAAGACGGTTATAACAGCCGTTGTAGTGGCGAATGATACGGTGGAGGTGAAAATGCCGTGAGAAAAGTTTTGATGTCAGTGGCATTTTTGTGTGTTGGAGGTATGGCGTTTATATACTGCCCGGCGAGCGAAGCCAGGTCTTTGTGGAATGACAACGCCAACTGGATAGCGGATCAGCGTCCAAGCCGCGTAGGCGACATCGTGATGGTTTTGGTGGACGAGCAGACGGATACCAGAGACAGGGCGCTCACAGACGTCAGCAAGAGCTCCAACAGCTCGGTCAGCAACGGTTTGGGAATTTTGAGCTTCATCAGACAAATTGGGCTGGACACCGCCAACGACGCCAAAGGAGAGGCTTCCATCGAGCGCAGGCACCATGCGAGAACGACCATCCCCTGCATTGTTACCGACGTGCTGCCCAACGGCAACATGGTCATCGAGGGAACCCGCGACGTGCAGACCAGCGACGAGACGCTGCAGGTTCAACTGGTCGGGGTCATCCGCCCTCAGGACGTCAACGCCAACAACCAGATTCGAAGCAGCCTGATAGCCAACGTGGAAATTGGCGTAAAAGGCAGAGGCTCCTTGAGCCGCACTCAGAAACCGGGTATAATCACTCAGGTTTTGCAGGCCATATTTTAATTCTAATATAAAGGCGGTACGGGCATGAAAATATATAAGCTGTTCGCGGTCGTCGCGTTTTTTATGGGCCTCCTGCCTTCCGGCGCGGCAAACGCCGCGGTCAACCTCCGGAATATGGATTTTGACAGGGTGCATCCTCAGGTGCGCATCAAGGACTTGGCGGACGTCGAGGGGGCGCGTTCCAACCAGCTTACCGGCATGGGGCTGGTCATGGGGCTCAACGGAACCGGCGACAAGTCCCCGATGGCCACGCAGATGATGAGGAACATGCTGCGGCAGTATGGCATTACAGTTGACGACAGGGCCGTACGCAGCAGAAACGTAGCCGTGGTATCTTTGACCGCGGAGCTTCCTCCTTTTGTCAGGCCGGGACAGACCATAGACCTTAACGTAAGCGCTGTCGGCGACGCTAAAAGTTTGCAGGGCGGAACCCTGCTTCAAGCCCCGCTCAGGGCGGCGGACGGACAGGTTTACGCGGTAGCCCAGGGGCCCGTTCTGGTGGGCGGCTTCACGGCGTCCGGCGCGGGGGCTAACGCCACCAGAAACATACCTACGGCCGGGCGCGTAGCTTCCGGCGCGATAGTCGAGCGCGACGTCCCGATGAATTACATGGGCGGCGGGCAGATGGCGCTTCTTTTGCGCAACCCCGACTTCACCACGGCGCAAAGGATATCGGACGCCATAAATTCGGTATTCGGCTCTGTGGCTCGCCCGACGGACGCGGGGCGCGTATCTGTAAACCTGCCTCAGCAGTACGCGGCTTCCCCCACGGCATTTCTGGCTAGGATGGAGACGCTTGAGATTCAGCCGGACGCGTCGGCGCGCGTTGTGGTCGACGAAAGAAACGGAACGGTCGTTATGGGCGGAGACGTGAGGATAAGCTCCGTAGCCGTCGCCCACGGCAACCTGACGGTGACCGTCGCGGAGGATCCGGCGGTGGTGCAGCCCGGCCCGTTCAGTCAAGGGCGGACGGCGGTGGAGAACCGTACCGACATCACAATCGAAGAAGACGGGGCGAGCTTGATCGCCATGCCGTCCACCACGACGGTGCGCGAACTGGTGCGCGTCATCAACGCCATAGGCGCGACCCCCCGCGACGTTATCTCCATACTGCAGGCCATAGACAAGGCCGGGGCGCTGCACGGGCAGCTTGTCAGCATGTAGGGGGGAGTATCATGAATACGATTCAGTCTTATAACGTCAGGGCTCATAAATCCGAAGTTCCACCCGAGATACATGGCACGCGCGACGCGCAAAGGCTTAAAGAGGCTTGCCAGCAGTTCGAGTCCATCTTTTTGGCGCAGTTGTGGAAGCAAATGAAAACCAACGCGCGGGAGTTCAGCGGCGGCGAAAAAGGACGACCGTGGAAGCAAATGGAGGATCTGTCCGTCGAGATGGCCTCCGAGGAGCTGGCCAAGAGCGGTGGAACCGGGCTGTGGAAAACGCTTTACGACCAGATGATCACAAACGTGGCGGCCGGTATGAAACAGGGGACGGGAGAGGACGCGGCGGATGAGTTATGAGCGAGCCTGACTGGTGGAGCGAAGGTGTCTTTTTTTCCTGTAAAGGTTGTGGCCGATGCTGCCGGGGAGAACCCGGCGCTATTTTTTTTACCCTCGAAGAAGGCGAGAGGGTCAGGAATTACTTAAAGGTAAGCGAGGCGGAGTTCAGGCGCGATTACGTAACCCTCGAGTGGGGAAGGCCCAGTTTCGTGGAAAGGCGGAACGGGGACTGCGTTTTTTACGACGCGGAGAGCGCTGAATGCGAGATTTACAATATTCGTCCGCTTCAGTGCGCGCTTTTCCCATTTTGGGAATCGGTGATGGAGTCGAGGGAGAAATGGGACGGGCAGGCGCGGCGCTGTCTGGGCATGAATACCGGGCGGTTTCGCGCGGCGGAGGAAATCGGGAACGCTTTGGCAAGAGATCCGTTTGGAGATCTATAAGGGAACGCTGAATGAAGTGGAGGCTTTGATATGACAAGAGCGGTAGACAACGCGACCATGACAAGGAGCGGCTACGAGCGGCTGACCGCCGAGCTGATCGAACTGAGGACGGAGCGCAGGGCCGAGATAGCGCGGCAACTGGAAGAAGCGCGTTCTTTCGGCGACCTCAGCGAAAACGCGGAATACGCCTCGGCTAAAGAAGAGCAGTCCAAACTGGAAGCCCGGATTGCCCAACTGGAAATGCAGTTGAGCAAAGCCAAGGTTCTGGACGAGGAAAAACTGGACACAAAACAGGTCTCTATAGGGCTTACCGTCACCCTTAAGGAAATGACGCCTCCTTCGAAGCAGTTTACGTATAAAATGGTCGGTTCGGAGGAAGTTGACCCCAGAACGCACAGCATATCCCAGAAAAGCCCCGTGGGGCAGGCCATTCTTGGAAAAGCCGTCGGCGATGAGGTCTTCGTGAACACGAAGAAGGGCATACGTCACCTGAAAATTACCAAAATAGCCCTGGGCGAAAAGGCGTAGCCGCCATGCCCTGGCTATGGTCGGCTTTTACGCCTCATCCGCCGGTGATAGTGCCGGAGGTGGGGCGTGAACGAGAACGTGAAGCGGCGGTTACCGTAAGCGGCATCGAGCGCCTGGCGGGGCTGATATCGGACAGGAGGCCGGAGTACCTTTTAATCCTGTCGCCGCATCAGCAATACGCGCCCGCGTTTTTGTCGCTAAACGGCGCTCCGCGCTTCAAGGGCTCGTTTGCCCCGTTCGGCGCGCCGTCCGTTTCGTTTGAGCTCGGCGCTTCGGCAAAACTGCCCTCGCTCGCAAAATACCTGACCTCCGCCGGCATAGCGGTACGTGAGGAAAATCCCGACCCCTACCTTGACCACGGCGCCCTCGTCCCTTTGTACTTCATGAGAAAAGCCTGGCGCAAACTTGGGATGGGGCTTCCCGACATCGTGCTCGCCTCCCCCATAGGGCTGGGGCCGGAAAAATCCCTTAAATTTGGGGAGGCGCTGGCGTCGTTCGACGACGGAACAAGCTGGGGATTGCTGGCCAGCGGCGACCTCTCCCACAGGCTCACGCCGGACGCCCCCGCGGGCTACAGCCCGGCAGGCAAAAAATTCGACGCGGCGGTGGTCGCCGCGTTGTCCTCCGCCAACCCGGAAGGGCTGCTGGCCCTCGCTCCCAAAGAACGAGAGGAAGCCGGCGAGTGCGGCCTGTGTTCCGTCATGGCCATGCTGGGCTTGTGCCGCGCGCTGGATAGGGTTATCGAGGTAATTTCATACGAGGGGCCGTTCGGCGTCGGGTATTGTAACGCTTTGGCTTTATAAATCATGCAGCCCCGCATTTGACCTTTTAATCGCTCTGTGCCAAACTTTATTCGCAGCGCCGCTGCCTTAAAAACTTAATTTTTGGGGGGATGGCTTGTGGCTGTTTCTATGGCGTTTATGAGCGATGAGCTGGACAGAATGAAACGTGAGGGGCTTTACGGCAATATCCGTACCCTGGAAGGGCCTCAGGGGGCCGTCGTTAAAATCGGCGGTAAGGATTACCTGAACCTGTGTTCCAACAATTACCTCGGCTTCGCGAACGACCCGCGCGTATGCAAAAGGGCCAAGGACATGATCGACAAGTATGGGGTGGGCCCCGGCGCGGTACGCACCATAGCCGGAACAATGGACATTCACGTGGAGCTTGAGAACAGGCTCGCGAAGTTCAAAGGGGCCGAGGCCGCCATCACCTTTCAATCCGGCTTTTGCGCCAATCTGGCGGTCATTCCGGCCCTCACCGGCGAGGGGGATCTGATTTTCAGCGATTCCATGAACCACGCCTCCATAATCGACGCCTGCCGCCTCTCAAAGGCCAAAACCATCCGCTACGAGCACTCCGACATGGACGACCTGCGCGCGAAGCTCTCCGAACACAAAGACCATAACGGGAAAAAATTACTCATCACGGACGGGGTGTTCTCCATGGACGGCGACATAGCCCGCCTGCCGGAGATCGTCGGGATGGCGGAGGAGTTCGGTGTAATAGTGGCCGTCGACGACGCCCACGGGGAGGGAGTCCTGGGCAGGGGAGGGCGCGGAATAGTTGACCACTTCGGCCTGCACGGAAAGGTTGACGTCGAGATAGGGACGATGTCGAAGGCGTTCGGGGTCATGGGAGGGATTGTGGCGGGCAGCTCGGTACTCGTCGATTTCCTGCGCCAAAAGGCCCGCACCAACCTCTTCAGCAGCGCGCTGACCGTTCCCGACGTAGCGGCCAACCTGGCGGCCATAGACATCATGGAGGAGAGCGGCGAGCCGGTAAAGAAGCTCTGGAGCAACGGAGATTTTCTCAAGGCCGAACTTAAGGCTGAGGGCTTCGATGTAGGCAACAGCGAGACGCCCATCACTCCCGTCATAATAGGGGAGGCCCAGACCGCCAAGGACTTCAGCGCGCGGCTTTTTGAAAACGGGGTTTTTGCCACCGCTATAGTATTTCCGACTGTGCCCAGGGGAACGGCCCGAGTCCGGGCAATGGTCAGCGCCGCCCATTCCAGGGAAGACCTGGAAAGAGGCGTTGAGGCGTTTGTGAAAGTCGGCGGGGAAATGGGGGTAATATAGATGAAGAAGATACTGGTTACGGGGTCAAACGGCCAGATTGGGGTCGAACTTGTCCCGTACCTGAGAAAAATTTACGGCTCCGGCAACGTGGTTGCGACGGCCAGAAAGAAGGTTCCCGGCCCGGTGAGCGAAGGCGGCCCGTTCGAGATTCTCGACGTCAGGGACGGAAACGCGGTTGGCGCGCTTCTGGACAGGGAAAAGACAGACTCGGTCATAAACTTGGCAGGGGTGCTTTCCGCGCGCGGGGAGAGCGATCCGCAAACTGCGTGGGACACAAACATGAACGGTCTTTATATAACGCTGGAGGCGGCCCGTCCGCGTGGCTGCGCTCTCTTTTTCCCCAGCTCAATCGCCGCGTTCGGCCCGAATACCCCCCCGAAGAACACCCCGCAGGACACAATTCAGCGTCCCTCTACCATGTACGGCGTCACAAAGGTGGCGGGAGAGCTGCTCTGCGACTACTATCACCTGAAATACGGCATGGACACGCGCGGCCTGCGCTTCCCCGGCCTGATCTCCTATGAGGCGCTGCCGGGCGGCGGCACGACGGACTACGCCGTTCATATTTACTACGATGCCGCTTCCAGGGGAAAATACACTAGCTACATAGCGAGAGGCAGCTTCATGGACATGATGTACATGCCCGACGCGCTCGACGCCGTTGTGCGGTTGATGGAGGCCGACCCGTCGAAGCTGATTCACCGCAGCGCGTTCAACATATCCGCCATGAGTTTCGACCCGGAGGGCATAGCGGAATCAATCAAAAAGGTCATTCCGAACTTCGAGCTTTCCTATGACGTCGATCCCGTGCGCCAGGCTATAGCCGACTCCTGGCCGGACTCGCTGGACTGCTCGGCGGCCCGGGAGGAGTGGGGCTTCGCCCCCAAATACGACCTCGACGCCATGACGCGCGACATGCTGGACAGAGTTATGTATGCAGCGGATATGCAGAGATAGCGCACTTATATGCTATAGTTAGGTATGTTTTGACGCAGGGAGGTTTGGTTTTTTGAATCCCAAATTAAGCAAGGTGTTGAATCTGCCCAACACGCTCAGTCTGGTACGTGTTTTTCTGGCGCCGTTGGTGCTTTTGCTTTTGTCCCTGAAAATAAATATCCGCGTTCCATACCTGCCCGACCTTGGGGGGGGGTACATTACGTGGGGAGACTTCCTCGCGGGCGGCGTTTTCATCGT
>WRKN01000078.1 GCA_009778055.1 Synergistaceae bacterium | reverse complement strand
ACTTGGCCTTGCTTTTCGCGAAGGACATGACCTTTCCGCCGCCGCCCTGCATGTTGTACAGGAAAAAAATCCAAACCCCTATCAACAAAAGCGTGGGGAAAAGCGAAGAAAGAATCGCAACCCACCACGAAGTTTTCTGGGGCGCTTCCACGGTCACCAGTACGCCCTTTCTGGCGGCTTCTGACGCCAGATTTCCTACCTCCACGCAGTAGGTCAAAAATTTAACGCCGTTGGCCATATCCCCGCGCAGCGTGACAGAACTCGACTCCCCAGGCAGAGTGTTGTTTTTTATTGAAAGAGTTTTTACCTCTCCGGCTTCCAAAGACGAAAGAAACACGCTGTAGCTGAGCTCGATATATTGCTGCTGAGTTTGAGCCGGCGTCAGAAACGTATTCACCAAGCTTACCACCAGGACTATAAGAATCAGATACAACCCAAGATGCCTTACTACGCGCCCCAAAACATCGCCGCCTCTCTTACTAACTGCTTTATCCTAATTCTACCACGTGTATGGCAGGCAAATGCCTCCACTTCCCTCCGCAATCCAAGCCATAGCCCGCCACAAAGGCATCGGGTATTTGAAAGCCGCAGTAATCCACTTCAACGGGCCTCTCCCGCCTTTCGTGTTTGTCCAGAAGCACACAAGTACGTAAACGCGCCGGCTTCCGCGTCAGCATAATGTCAATCAGGTAAGACAGCGTCAGACCCGTGTCGATTATATCCTCCACTATCAGAACGTCTTTCCCCTCTATGCCGCCGCCGAGGTCTTTGACGATACGCACGGCCCCGCTGCTCTGGGTAGAATCCCCGTACGAGGATATCGCCATGAAATCTATTCTCACGTCAAGCTCCGGAGGCATATGCCGCGCCAGGTCGGACAAAAAAATGGCCGCGCCGTTCAATATGCCCACCACCAGCAAGTCGCCGCCCGGCGCCGTATCCGACGCTATACGTTCCGCGAGGGAGCGGACACGCTCGCATATTTCCCGTTCCGATATCAATATTCCGCCTATCTTATAGTTAGAACTCATTCAGCGCCACTTCCTGCTTTTCTCAATTTTATCCGGTCACGATCTCCCATAATACACGCCCCTTTGCCGCACTGAAATTCAAATCTTCGTCTTCCTTCCGTCAGAAGCGCCAATTCCAGACAGCGCTCGCGGGAAAGAACCGGAATTTCCAAACGCCGCCCCGTCTCCCTTATCAGAATAATCCTTTCCCTAAGAGGCAGGGCGGAAACTACGGCTCGGTTCAAATCCAATCCATCATTCACGCGGACTGCCCCGGCGGCCTCGATAAGGGCGCTCCCCCGCCGTTCTTCCTCTTCGCGATAGTAACGCATTTCTTCGGCGAAAGCCGCCAGGTGTTCGACGGCCCTGACGTTGACGCCGCTTTCAATCGAGGGGAGCAGTTTATTCCTGATGAAATTGCGGGTGTGGCGATTGTCCTGGTTCGTCCGGTCTTCTCGCCACGGGATGTCTCTGTATCTAAGCACGCGGCGCAGAAACGCGCGCGAACACGCCAGAAGGGGGCGAAAAAAAATCCCCCTTCGCTCCGGTATCCCGGCTAAACCTCTAACGCCCGTTCCGCGCAGCAAATGGAATAAAGCGGTCTCGGCCACGTCCTCTCTATTATGCCCCAGCGCTACCCCGCAAGCCCCGCGCTCCTCCGCCGTACGCTCAAAAAACAGATAACGAAGACGCCGCGCTCCCGCCTCCAGGGACTCTCCCTTTTCCAGCGAGCGCGGCACGTCTTCGTGACGAACCGCGGTTTCAATACCCCAGCGTCCGGCCATGTCCTTCACAAAAAGCGCGTCCTCCATGGATTCGCTCCCGCGTATACCATGCTCAAAGTGCGCGGCCACTATCCCGCCCTCGTAAAAAACACGAAACAGCCATAATAGGGCCATGGAATCGCTTCCGCCGGACACCGCTACAACCAAGGGGTTCCCGCTGGACAGCCAGCCCTGACGGATTCCCGTTTCAAAAAAAAAGGAACTTAAAACGCTTAAAGAGAATTCATATGGAATATCCCTGCCGCGCTCCCTCTCCCGTTCCTCCGGCGACAGGCGCGCCAGGGCGCGCCGATAAAAAAGTTTTAATTCCTCACTGGTTTTTGCCTTCATTTACAGGGGCCGCCGCGCCGTACAGCATACGGTATACCTCAAGGTTGCCCGATACCCTTTGCACATAATCGCAAGTTTCGTCGAAACGTATCCGCTCTATCCAGAAATCGGAGGTAAGGTCACTCCCTCCGTCGGCCATCCACTTTCTGGCGTTGCCGGATCCGGCGTTATACGCCGCCATGATCCAGTCCAAGCGGCTGAAAGACCTCGCCAGCCACGCCAGATGCGACGTTCCCATTCTGATGTTGTCCGTAACGTTATAGATATCATATGACTTGAGTCCGACTCTGTTCGCCTCGTCCTTCGCGGTCGCGGGCATGAGCTGCATAAGGCCCGACGCCCCGGCGTGGCTTGTGGCCCTGGGGGCAAAGGCGCTCTCCTGCCTCATCACCGACCACACCAGGTTGTTTTCCACGCCGAATTCCGCGGCGGCGGCGTCCACCTGTCTCCTGAACGGCCTCGGGTAGAGATACTCCAGCCCCTTGCGGTAGACATTGGCCCCGGACACGAAATAACGCGACAGCGCCCGGGCCTGAGCGTAGGTTCCCCCCTCCTCGCCAAGCCAGTCGGAAAGCTCCATCGAACGAAACAATTCTTTACCGGACGCTTTGGGGCGCTGCATGTTAAGTTTGGCGTAAAGCACAAATCCCCAGTTCTCAAGGAGCGTCAGGTTTGACGCGAGTCCCGAGGGGACGCCGTCATGCAGCTTTATCGCCCCCGGCCTTGCCATAAAAGTGTAATAAGAAAGAGGATGCCTGCGAACCAGGGTGGAATACGTTTTATCGGCCTCTCCCGTCTGGTTCATCGACATCTGCGCCGCGCCTATCCAATAGAGGACGCGCGCTTCCCAGACCGCGTCAATGCCCGGGGCGCATATACGCTTCCAATACTCCGCGGCCTCGGCTAATTTATTGGCGTTCCACGCGTCCCACCCGCGTTTCCACAGGACTTTCACGGTGTTGATGGAGTCGGGATACGCTTGAATAAGGCCGTCTTCAATTTTTTTGGCCTCGTCCCCGCCCACCAGCCCGGCGAGAGAGAACATCGCCCTGGCCTGAACCTTGCCTTTACGCCCATTGACGATTTTGCGCAGCGCCGCTATGGCGTTTGCCTTCTCGGCCCTGCCGGCAATAGTGGCTATGCGCCGGACGGAACTTTCGGCGTACGAGTTCCCTGACATGGCCAAATTCCCAAAGATATTCAGCGCTTCGGCGTGATTGTTCGTTCTTTCCAGAGCAAATGCCCGGTAGTAAGCGGCCTTTCTCCAGCCGGATCCCTGTGGAACCGCCGAGAGAAGGGATATAGCGGTTTTGTAATCGTTTTTCCGGTAAGCGTACTCGCCCATAGCCAGGTTAATCGCGGGCGACCAGGGCTTGGGGCTTGCCGCCAGCACATCGTACGCTTCCTTGTTAGCGGGCTGCTCTTCGAGAAGCGCAACCGCGTTGGCGCGCTGGTCCCCGGGTAGTTTTATCAGGCGGCTGAGGGCGGTGATTTTGCGGTCTTTAGTGTCCGCGGCGCGAAGCATTTTCTCCAGGGCGTTTTTCGCGCCATCCGCGTTTTGGTTTACCTGGTTCGCCAACATACGGTATTGCGCGTAGGCGATGTAATACCGCAGACCCTCCGGCGCGTTTTTCTCCATCTCGGAAGCGAGTTTCAGAGCGTCGGGGTATCTCCCCAGTTTTTCATACCCCAATAGCAGCGTCATGTTGGCGTACGGCCTGACCTCCGCCTGAAAAGAAGACCTGTGTTTTTCCAATATGTCCACGGCCCCGCCCCACTTCTCCTGGATACGCAGCGCGTTGGCCATCAGCGAATGTTCCTGAGCCGAAAGTTCTTTTTTGGACAAATATACCTCGTCCATAGCCGCCCACGAACGTTTCCAAAAGAGCGACGAGAGCGTGACCTCTGAGGCTTCGGCTCCAGCCCCAAAAATCGCAGGATTAGTCAAAAACATAAGAACGAAACACAGCAAACCGACTGCACGATATTTATGGCGCAAAAACAAAACCCCTTCCCCGCTAAAATTTAAGCGGCTTTATTATCGCACATACGCGCCTGTAACGACAAAAAATCCTCTTGACCTTTGTGGAAAATCCTGTAAAATTCTTAGTGATCGGGACGTAGCGCAGCCTGGCTAGCGCATCTGCATGGGGTGCAGGGGGTCGGAGGTTCGAATCCTCTCGTCCCGACCAAAATCAAAAACGAGCAAGTTGAGCAGGACGGCTGATTAGCAGCCGTCCTTTTACGTATGTAAATCGGCAAGCTCGGCCTCGCCTATAAATTTTTGTAACCGCGCCCATCTGTACTTTACCGTACTTTTCGTAACGGGCGGGGACAGACGCCGCCCCAATTCCGAAAGGGACTCCTCGGGGTGCTCCAGGCGGGCTTCAACCAGAACCCTGAGGTTTTGCGGAAGGGTCTCGACAAGGCCGTCCCGGAGCAGAGAGGCGGCCAGCTCGGACTGCTCCTCCGCGGCTTTCAGAGCCTTGTTTATGTTGGCGGTGTCACAATTGCGTATTCTGTTGGCCTGGTCGCGCATGGCGCGTAAAATAGCCTTGTCCTCAACGCGGAGCGACGCGCCGGTCAAGCCGATTTTGTTCAAAAAAACCGTTATGTCCTGCTGGGCCCTCACGATCAGCTCGTGTTTTCCGTACGTCCGCCCGCTCGCGGATATGCCGGCCTTTTGCAGAATCCGCGCGGTTCGCCTGACCACAGCTTCCGCATGTGTCCTGATGACGAGGTAATAACCCGTCTTAGGAGCGTAAAGCGTGCCGCAGCCTCCCCAAACCCCTCTGACCCAAGCCCATCGGTCGTTCCCTTCATAGGCCGCCACCGCGTCATACAAGCCCGGCGGCATGGAAAGCTCCACGCGCCCCTTCATGCTTAACGGTACGGAAAGGGACGACGCGACGTTCCAGTCCAATTTCCACCTCGAGTTTTTCCACAGCCTGACCATGCGGCGCAGGGCCCAAAGGCGGGAGGAACCGAGAAAGGCCATGCCGGAGTCTTCATTTTTTTTGAACGGCAACGCCGCCGCCAGCCCGGCGAGTTCGGACGAATCCGTTTCCTCGTCCTCGCCGGGCAGGGCTGTCCATTCGTCCCAAAGTTCCGCCGCGATGGAGCGCATGGGCCTATATGTTCAGCTTGCCGCCTTCCAGGTCGCGGAACAGGCGTAAAATCATTTCGGCCAGCTTGTAGGAGTTGTGCCGCAGGTGTTTTTCATCGTTGATCTGGAGCATGGGAAGTTCCAGGATAGCGCTGCCCATACGGTTTATTTTTTGCCTCTGATACCTGTCGAGGTAAAGGGGAACCGCCCCTTCCTGTTTGTAGGCGGCCAAAAGGTTGTCCGGGAAAGGTTCGCTGTTGACGGCCACGTACTCCGGAACCGAGCCCATAGCCGCGGAAACCCACTCAAGATGAGCGGCTATGTCCATGCCCTCCGTCTCCTCCGGCTGGGTCATCAGGTTGCATATGTATACCTTTGGGACACGCGTTTCGCGGAGTTTTTCAGCGAACTCCGGGAGGAGCAGGTTGGGAATGACGCTGGTAAAGAGGCTTCCCGGCCCCAGTACGATCAGGTCGGCTTCTTCCACGGCGCGCAGTACCTCGGCAAGCGGCTTGGCCCCTTTGGGCTCCAGCCATATGCTCTCCAGATCGTGCCCGTTGCGCGATATATCCAGCTCGCCGCGTATCTTCCGTCCGTCTTTGGCAAGCCCAACCAGGGTCACGGCCTCCGTCGTAACCGGCAAAACCTTGCCTCGTATGGCCAGCAGGCGGTTCATCTGTTCCACAGCCAGGCGGAAATCGCCGCAAAGCTCCGAAACGGCCAGAAGCAGCAAATTTCCCAGATTGTGCCCGGAAAGTTCCCCCCTGTCGAAACGAAAGTCCAGCAGGCGTTTCAAGGCGTTGTCGTCCTCCGCCAGGGCAACCATGCAGTTGCGCACATCCCCCGGCGGCAGGACGCCCCACTCCGCCCGAAGCCGCCCCGAACTCCCTCCTTCGTCGGTCACGGCAACCACCGCCGTAATGTTGCGCGTGAAACCCTTCAGCCCCCGAAGCAGGGCGGACAGGCCGGTCCCCCCCCCCACCGCGACGATAGAGGGGCCGACGGAAAGGCGGTGGGCTATGGCGTTCTTAAAAGGGTCTTTCGCTTTACGGGACGACCGTATCAGCCGGATGTCGAAAACAACAAGCAAAAAAAACGCCGTGAACATTCCCACGGCGAAACCTATCGTCCAGTCCATGTCACGCCTCCCGAAACACCCCACACTTGAATTCCTAAAGAACTCAAGATAAATTTTTTCACGTTTTTGCCCCCAATTATTAAAGCAGTATATATACTATAACGTATCGAATACGTTAAATGAAACATCAGTTCATGATAAAGGGGACTTACGATGATGTATGAGCAAACCGGACAGCCGCGAGTCATGCTGGCCGGGACAGGCAGCGGCTGCGGGAAGACGACTGTGACGTGCGCCGTTTTAAGGGCGCTGGTTCAGCGCGGATTAAAGGTTCAGGCTTTCAAGTGCGGCCCGGACTACGTCGATCCCATGTTTCACTCCCGCGTTACGGGACGCGCCTCCTGCAACCTCGACTCTTTCCTGCTTCCCGGGAACGTACTGCGCGGGCTTTTCCTCAAAAATTCGAGAGGGGCGGACTGCTCCGTCATAGAGGGGGTTATGGGTTTTTACGACGGAGTTGGCGCAACCGTGACCGCCGGCTCTTATGAGGTGGCGGCGATGACTCGGACGCCCGTGATTTTGATTTTGAACGCGCGCGGCGCTTCCATGTCGCTCGCGGCCACAATAAAGGGCTTTATCAGCTTCAGGGAGAACTCCGGCATAGTCGGAGCCATACTGAACGAAGCCGGCGAAAAGCTATACTCGTACCTCAAGCCGGCGCTGGAGGAGGAAACGGGGATAGAAGTCCTGGGTTACATGCCGCGCATGGAGGACTGCCCGCTGGATAACCGGAACCCGGTCGCCGTGGCCGGGCATCTCGCCGCGCAGGCGGAGCGCAGCCTCGACCTCAGCCGTATCCTTGAACTGGCGTCTCACGCGCCGCGATTGCCTGAAGAACCGTCGCCCTTTGACGGGCCGGATTTCGAGCCTGCTGAAACTTTTCGCCTCGCCGTGGCGAAAGACGAGGCGTTTTGCTTTTATTACAACGACGCCCTTGACCTCTTGAAAGAAACCGGGGCGGAGCTGGTCTTCTTCAGCCCCCTTTATGACCGCGTTTTACCCGGCGGCATACAGGGCCTGTACCTTGGCGGAGGATGTCCGGAGCTTCACGCGCCCCGGCTTTCATCAAACATTTCCATGCTCGGCGACATACGAAACCGCGTCGGCGGCGGGCTTCCCACCATAGCCGAGTGCGGCGGCTTCATGGCGCTGTGCGCTTCCATCCAGACCGAAGACGGTATCTTCAGGATGAGCGGGGTCCTTGAAAGCGAGTCCTACATAACGCACCGCCTCCCGCGTTTCGGCTACGTCGAGATGACGGCGCGGCGTCCGAGCCTTCTGGCGGACGCGGGACACACCATACGCGCCCACGAGTTCCACTACTCCGACTCCACGGACAACGGCGACGGCTTCTTTATATCCAAACCGTCGGGAAACATGCCAAATGAGGGCTGGGAAGGCGTTCACGCCTCGAGAACGCTTCACGCCGGCTTCCCGTACGTCCATCTCTGCGGCGACCCCATGATGGCGGTGAAGTTCGCCCGGGCATGTTTGGAATATAAGGACACCGGCGTTTGATACCGGTGTTTATTGAATGTCTCCAAATTTTTATCACGCGATAAATTTGCTGGGCGGCATAACCCTTTTTCTTTACGGGCTTGCCCAGGCCACGGACTCCTTCCGCTACACGTTCGACACGCGCGCCCGCGAGGCGATGAGCCGTTTTACACAGAAAAAAACGCGCGCTCTGCTATTCGGGGCGATTTTGGCCGCCGCGGCGCAGGGCAGCACGGTCTCGACCTCCATCGCGATAGGTTTGGCGGACGTGGGTATGATGACCTTGAGCGGTTCGGCGGTGGTGATGATGGGGGCCAGCATAGGGGGAACCTTCGTAACTTTGCTGATAAGCCTGGATATAGTGAAACTGTCGCCTCTTTTTTTGGCCGTGAGCTACGCTATGGCGCGCCTGGGCCGCGGCTGGACAGAAAAAGCCGGCAAGGCGCTGCACTCCATTTCCCTGCTCCTCGTCGGCATGTTTCTGTTGAAACTTGGAATCAACCCGCTGCTCGACAACCCGGCCGTGCGAAACGCCATAGCGGAAATCGCCGCGAAACCTTTCGCGATATTTTGCGCGGCTCTTGCAGGAACGGCGGTTTTGCAGAGTCCCGCCTCGGTCATGGCTCTGGCCGTGGCCATAGCGTCCAGCGGGGCCTTGCCCCAAAGCGCCGTGTTCCCCGTTACGCTGGCCGTTCATCTTGGAAGCGCCGTAACCATACTCCTGGCCGCCTCGGGAGGCCGTCACAACGCCCGCGTGCTGGGAACCGCGACCTTTCTCTACAAGCTGGCCGGCGTCGCCGCGTTCGCGCCGCTCGTGCCCTGGGCGGACGCCTTTATGGACATGTTCGCAATGTCCATGCCCGCCCGTATCGTGTCCGCCCAGGCGTCTGTCACGCTTTTCAACGCCGCCGTTTTCTATCCCTGGCCTCACGCCCTGATCCGGGGCGGCGTGTTCGTGCTCTCGCGTCAGAGGACTCCCGGACTCGGAGCCCCGGCCTATCTTGACAACGAACTGCTGAAAATCCCCCCCCTGGCAGTCAAACTTCTGTCTAAGGAAATGATACGCCTGACAAACTACATCGAGGCGTTTTTGCAGATGCAGCTTTACCCGGAAAAGGGCGGCGGCGAGCTGAGAAAACTTTTGCCGGCGGCAATAAATGATTTGACCGAGGCCTGCGAGGACTACACTCACGCCATCCGCCCCCCCGACGCTGAAGACCATCTGGCGTTGCTGGAGTACAAAACCGTAACATACGCCATGCTTTCGCTCAGGGAGGTATCGCGTATCACCACGGGGCCTTTCCGCGACCTGCTCAAAGAGCGCGGGAGCGGCGGAACGGACGGCGCCGAGTGGAACGCCCTCTCGTCATTGTTTATGGAAACGCTGCGCGACGCTTTTCACGCGTTTTCCCTCGGAGACGGCAAGCTGGCTCAAAGGGCGGCCGACGGGGAGACAGCATTTGAAAAATCGCTCATAACGCTGCGCTCCAGGCTTTTGAAGAAAGGATCCGGGGATGATTCGAGCCTTCTGAACTTCGTTACGGTAGAAGGGCGTCTGGCGCGGGCGGCGCTTGATATGGTCAGGTTAGAATAGATGAAAACAGCAAAGGGGGATTGACCGTTGTACAGGAATAAATCCGTCGAATCGTATCTGTTCGCGTCGGACAAGGAACGTGTGGTCGAACGCGTGATGGAGATGTGGCAAAAGATTATTTCGGCTCTGCGGGACTCGGTCGAGGCGTTCATTAACTGCGACGAAACCCTGATGGGAAAAGTGATAGACGGGGACCGCGAAATAAATTCAATGGACGAGGAAATAGACCTGGAGTGCCTCAGGTCTATCGCTATGCGCCAGCCCGTGAGAGAGGAGCTGCGCTTCATTTTCGCCGTGCTGAAAACCACCACCGACCTGGAACGGATAGGAGACCACGCGGTCAACATAGCACGGCAGGCTGAAAGCCTGGGGAAACGCGCCAACACGGAGGAGGACTCGATTTTATCCGACATGCTCGACTTGGCCTCAGCTATGCTGCGGGACACGCTCGCGGCGTTCAAGACGTCGGACGGCGGCGCGTCGGAGGAAATCTGCCGCAGGGACGACCAGCTCGACGCCATGTACGACAAACTATCCTCGAGGCTCATCGGCCTTGCCGCTTCCCATGAATCGAATGACTCGGGCGTGGCGCGCGTCACCTTCGCGCAGTTCATGGCCGCCCGCTACCTCGAGCGAGTGGGAGACCACTGTACAAACATAGCGGAACGGATATATTTCATGGACAAGGGGAAAAATCTGGTTAAGCACTGAGCGAAGAAAAGGCCGCCGGGCATTTGAGCAATTTGCCGATCATGTAAAACGATATCTTTTAGCGATACAACAGACTATAATGCGAATGAAGGGGGTTGTTATCAAATGTCCAAATCATCAAGTATATATACAAGTGTCGAAACTGAACTTGAGAGGAAGCCGCTGGATTATTCTATGCTGTCGCGGGAGCAATTCGATGTTGAAATGGAAAAAGGGCTTGCTGACTTGAACACAGGTCGAACCGTGTCATCAAAGCTGGTCAGGGAAAACATGCGAAGGAAGTATAGAGCGTGATTTGGAATGTTCACTACACAAATTCCGCAAATCTGGACTTACAGGCAAATAATAATAATAATACCACCAAGAAAAAAGACAGCCGGGCTTGGTTTTGCCCGGCTGTCTTTTTATTTTTTATTACTTTTATTACTTATTCCGCCGGCTGTCCC
>WRKN01000077.1 GCA_009778055.1 Synergistaceae bacterium | reverse complement strand
GATCCATAATCCGGACGGATCGGTGGACTTTTATCTGCAAAGCGATTCTCCGGGCAAAGATTTGGAGCCTAACTGGCTGCCGGTTCCTGAAGGGATTTTTCTGTTGACTATGAGGATATATTTGCCGGAACTTTCCGTCCTGGATTTCTCCTGGAAACCGCCGTACGTAGTTAAGATAAACGACGGCGGCGGCAGCGGCGGATGTGCCGCGACAGGGACGTTCGCGCTTCCGATATTGCTGCTCTGGGCCGCAGCGGCGATTCGCGGGAAATTGTAGTTGGAGGTAAATCTTCGTAATCGTTCAACTCGAACGCTCCATTTGTGAAAATTGGGGCGTTCGGAATTGACGGGGTAAACGTGACAAACGCCGTCTTCATCGGAGACGGCGCTCAAAAGTCAAAGCGATACAATGTTGGAAAAATAAACCCTGAATGTTGGGTGGTTAAAGAAATGCGCTGTTATGCGAGAAAGTATGTTATATTGTCGTATATCGAACGCCCCAATTTTCACAAATGGGGCGTTCGGGGTGAGGCGGTATTTAATCTGAGTGCGGAAAGAGACGTGAGAGTTTATGCGTAAGATTAAAAATTATATTCCGGTTGGAATAAAAAGGCTGCTCAAAAAAATGATTAAAATAACGATTTATGGGTTCCCGGTCTTTGACAGTGTTGTTATCGAGATATCCGGAGCGTGTAATGCAAATTGTCGCTGGTGTATAACTGGACGTACTCCTATGCTGGAACGCTCTCAATTTTTTATGACCCCTGATTTGTTCTCAAAAATTATAAAACGTATTTCTAACGAAAAAATGATTCTCCCAAGGAGCACTTTGGCACTCTATAGCTGGGGCGAACCTGTCTTAAATCCACATTTGTCGGATTTATGTGAAATAGCGGGGCAATATCATTTTAAAGTAGGAATTAGTACGAACGCTTCAAGATATGTGGAGTTATCAGAGTGTGCTTTGAGGAATATTGGGTATGTACATTTTTCAGTTTCAGGCATGACCCAGGAGACTTATGGACGTATTCACGGTTTTGACGTGATTTCCGTTTTGAAAAATATTCAGCAGTGGTGTAAAACTTTTGACCGAATGAAGATAAAAGCGCCTAGAACGATGGTTTTTCACGTCTACAAATTTAATCATACCGACATAAGCGAAGCCCGTGCATTTTGTTCCGCTAATTCGATCGATTTCTTTCCATATTACGCTTATTTCAATGATTGGGAAAGAAGTTTAGCGTATCTGGAGCAATCACTGCCCACAGATATTAAAGAACAGGCTACGCAAGAGCTGGAACTTTTTTATGTGAAAGATCACATCGCCCAGGCACCCCAAAATTATAGATGTCCTCAATTTAATAACTTAGTAATAGACGAAACGGGACAATTATTGACATGTTGCGTTGTTCCGAGAGGGCATCCAAATTACTCCCTTGGGCATTTTCTGGACATGTCATTGCCGGAAATCCTGGAGGCAAAGCGTAGTCAGCAATGTTGCATAAAATGCCTTAATTTAGGAGCAGCATGGTGGGTCAACGATGTTATGCCCTATAAAAATATTCATGAAGAGTAAGAGCGATTGGTACTGAGCGCATTAAGTGAGCCATGCCCGCGCCTTGGACGTGAAAACGACTATGCTTGAGAGATCTATAAAGATATATGGACATAGGACTCAGCGATGTTGAGCTGGCTACATAACCCGGATGGGTCAAAGGAATTTGGAGCCTAACTGGCTGCTGGTTCCTGAAGGGATTTTCCTATTGACTATGAGGATATATTTGCCGGAACTTTCTGTCCTGGATTTCTCCTGGAAACCGCCGTATGTAGTTAAGATAAACGACGACGGCGACAGTAGCGGATGCACCGCGACAGGGGCGCTCGCGCTTCCGATATTGCTGCTTTGGGCCGCAGCGGCGATTCGGCGAATACGCCAGTGAAAGCGAAATGATTCGCGACGGGTTGCGCGTTCTTTTGGCGCGTGATCGAATTATTGAAGATTGGCTTAATAACCAAGTCGGCGCATCCTACGATGAGCTGTCCGCCGACCCTTCCCGCGCCCTTACTGTGGAACAGGTACGAACTCGCCTTGCCGCTGAAACGATTAAATGAGGCGGACGGAGTTTTACCGTCCGCCGGTTTTTGTATCACTATTTTGCAAACATATTACGCAGGACAACCGCGCCTCCGAGCAATGCCAGCGCAAGCGCTCCCGCGCCTGTGTCACACCCGCCGCCGCCGGCTTTATCGACGCGCAGGAACAGTTTGTCTCCTTCGACGCGCACGGAGGTTCTATACCGTCCGTTCTGAGACATGGTAAAATCCTCCGCGCCGACGCCATGCCGCCGGTCTGTAATAAGCCATTCCTTGCCTGCGGCGAAGTCGGGGCCGTAATGCACACCTTCCAGCAAGGGAGTTCCGGTGACGGTAAAACTGTCCGGCTGATGAAACATCGGCATGTCCGCCGCCCTGCCGGTGGTATCTATACGAAGATGACGTATCCCGTCGATGACGACGCTGAAATTGCCGGCGGCAGGTTTTCCCAGCGCCTGAAAGTCCGGCGCCAGCTCGGTAACGCCGGCCTCAAAATTCAGTGCGCTTTTATCCGCAAAAAGTTCATTCCGGCCGCCCCATAAAAAATATCCGCCGCCGTTGACGTTCATTGTAAAGGACCTGCCGTTGTTCATATCGACCTTAACGGGGTCCGGCAGCAAAACCCGGCCGCCTGTCCTGGGGCTGACGTTCAGGCGCGCGTCCGCCTTGCTGTCCAGTATGCCTTTACTCTCGCCGATATTGACGTCGTCCCATTCCCGGCTGAAGGTTATGGAGTTAAGGCGCGATGTGACGCTGTTGTTTTCCGTTATTTGCAGGCTGTTGTTACGAAATTCGGTGACCATGCCGTCCGAAGCGGTAAGGGTCAGAACATGGCCGTCAGGGTTGGCGCTGTCCCTGTCCGTGCCGATATAAAAAGCGCCGCCGCCAACATCCCAAACGTTTTGCCCGGTTATATACAATTTATTGTCCCTGAATATCGTATTATTTACGACAAGTTCCCGATTCAACCCGCTGACCGCCGCCACCCCGCCCAGGGCGTAGACGCTTCGCCCGTCGGGCCTGCCCACTCTGGTCGTGTTGCCGATAAAACCCGCTCCGTCGATTCCGGCAATGGTTGACGTTTTGTCCAGCTCACGAATTCCCGATAAGGTCGCGGCCGAGTACAGGCCGATTATCCCTCCGCCCCCCAACGAAGCGGCAACGATAATCTCGTTATTGAGAAACGAGGCGCTCACCTTGCCTAAAACGGACTCTCCCTGATACGAGCGCAGCCCGACTATGCCGCCGCCGCGCATATAACTGCTGCCGGTCGTGACGGTATTATCCTCGAAGGTTCCGCTGACGCCGCCAATCTCGACCGAACCCATCCACGCCCAACTTCCCACAAGCCCTCCGCCGCTCAAATTAGTATTGACAGTCACGCGGTTGTTGATAAAATCCGCGCTGACGTCACCAATCCTCGCTGTATGAAGGTCGTTGGAAATCAGGGGCAAGATTCCGACAAAAGCGCCCGCCAGGCCGCCGCCGTTGATGTATGTCCCGGCGCTGACAGTATTACCGATAAACTCTCCCTTTATATTGCCGATAGAGGGCGACCGCGGATTTTCCGCGTAAGCGCCGATAAGGCCGCCGCCCCAGATTTTACCGGACGAGCTGTCGCTCGTGACGTCCGTATTGGTGAGCGCAACCCGGTTGTTCGAGAACGACGCGTCAACGTCGCCGACGGAAGACGGGCCGGAAGTGGAATGAGTCCCCAGCATACCGCCGCCGTGCAGGAAATTCCCCAGCGTTATCACGTTACCGTCAAAACGGCTGTTGAGCACATTGCCGAGCGCGGCCCCCAAGCCATTGGAGGTGTTGACCGTGCCGATAATCCCCCCGCCAGGGGTTCCGACGCTGCCAACCTGCCTCTCGATGTTTTGGAAGGCCAAATTTTCAAGCGACAGCCCATTGTCACTACCCGCCATGTCCATAAACAAAACCGGATGGGCGGAGGCTGGAGCGCGGGCAATGACGGTCTCGGGCAGATTGCCTTTGATGCTTATTCCGCCGGCCTTCACATTGACGGCGTCGCCGCCGGTCAAAACCGGATGAACGCCTGGGGCGAAAGTAACCGTGGAGCCGGAAACAGCCGCTTCCACCACCCGGCGCATCTCCCCAGCCTTGCCGGAATCGGTACTTTCCGTTACCTGCCCGGCAGGCGCGGCATTGACCATTGCGAGCATAAGCGTAACAGCCAATGCCAAACGTATAAACTTAAACATTTAACACACACCTCCTCAAAACACTTCCTTAGCGTATCGGGAAAAAATCATCAAACACCCCGCGCAAAGCCAAATATCCGCAAAATTTATATAAACTCCGACGTAAAACCAATCTATAACGTACCCATATAGCAGCCTGTCCGTAAGGTTGCCTGCGGCCCCGGCCCAAAGGAAAAGAACGCCCGTAGAGGCGCGAACCGACTTATCTTTAAGGCATATAACCCCCAGCGCCATTGTTCCCAAAATCGACACCGCCAGGCCGGCCGAAGGGGAATTATTCAACAGAGAAAACGAAAGGCCCCTGTTATAGTGAAGCGACAAAGAGAAGAAGCGCGCGTTGAGCTGCGCAATCGTTTCATGCAGGTAGAAAACAGCCGATAACTTCGCCGCCCTGTCGATTATCAGTAACACGGCAAAAGCAATCCACCTGAACGTCGGTTCTTCACCACGCCTGTCGTTGTAGAAGATAACATCGTACAAAGGGCGCTCCCCCTATACATTATGTTAACTTACAAGTTAACAACCCCTCCACTGGCATTATAGTCTGTTATATGGGTCTACGCTACCACTAAGGGCTATCGTTTTACAGGGGGGCTTTTATTGGGAATTCTCAGATGCTGGAAAGTTTACTTTGGAATCTGTTAAACTAGTCGTAAGGGAGGACTCCAGAGTATCGGAGTGGCTGTCACCTTTGAAAGAGGGGAGGTGAGAGCATGGAAGAAAAAATAAGGCTAGCGTTAGCCGTCACACAGCTTTTGCTAGCCTTGGCCGAACTGATACGGCTGATTCTCGCGCTCTTTTAACGCTCGCCGGGCTTAAGTCCTGGTGAGGCTCAACCCCTCACTGGGCAGCCCCAAAAGACCGCCACGCCTCCCCCGGCGGCTTAAATTATATCACAACCATACGGAGGTGCACGCCTGGGCGTTCCTCCTTTAACTGTCAAAATTTTTCGGAAATGGAGAGAAAGACGTGCCCCAAGTCAAACCCCAAAAGGAAGAGAACGAGAAGGTTGAGGCGGTAATTTCTTACGAAGGTCTGGACGAGGCGGAATTTTACTTCAACCGTGAACTGAGCTGGATAGCTTTCAACAAAAAGGTTCTGGACGAGGCTATGGATCCATCCAACCCGCCGCTCGAACAGCTCAAGTTTCTTTCTATCTTTTACAACAACCTCGACGAGTTTTTTGAAGTGCGCGTCGCCAACGTCTATAAGCAGTACGTAAGCGGCGTGTACAGTTCTGCGCCCGACAAGATGACCCCGGCCCAAGTTTTAGCCGCGATACGGCGCGAGATCGTTCCCTTGACCAATATAGCCCAAACTTACTGGAATAAGACGCTGAGACCGCTTTTGTTCAACTGCGGCGTGCGAATAGTGGAGTACGACGCTCTGGAAGAAAAGCACAAAAAATTTCTCGAAGGGTATTACCGCACGGAAATTTACCCGATCCTTACGCCACAGGCCATTGATTTGAACCGCCCGTTTCCCATAATATCCAACGAAGCGCTCAACATAATGGTGGAGCTGCGCACGCCCGAGGGAGAGTTGTGTTTCGCGCGCCTCAAGATACCCAAAAATTTTAGCCGCTTTCTGTTCATCCCTCGTAACAAGGAGGCGAAAACATACGCGTCGCTCGGCTTTTCAGCGGACGTCAACAACAACGACATTCTGTTCCTGGAGGACGTCATACACCGTAACCTGGACTCGCTTTTCCCGGGCTATCAGGTTGTGGCGGCGACTACGTTCCGCATAACGCGTGACACGGACCTGGATATAGATGCGGATGAAGCCGACGATATGCTGGAGGCCATGCGCGACCTTGTGGATCAAAGGCGCTTCGGCAAGGTAGTGCGGCTCGAAATCTCCCACGGCGCTCCTCCTTCTTTACTCAAATTTCTGGTTAAGAGATTGTCTATTCTGCCTTTCCAGATATACAAGGTCAAGGGGCCTCTGTGCTGCGCCGACCTGATGGACCTCTGCCGGGTGGAGCGCCCGGATCTGAAGGACGCGCCCTACACTCCGCGCGTGCCTGTGCCGTTCGGCGAAACCAATATAGTCCTTTACTCCATGCTCAAGAAAAGCGACCTGCTCCTTTATCATCCCTACGACAGCTTTGTGCCGGTGCTGGATTTCCTGCGCCGCGCCGCGGAAGACCCCAACGTCGTGGCGATCAAGCAGACTCTTTACAGAGTGGGAAACGAATCTCTCATAGTCGACGCGCTTATAGCCGCCAGGCGCAACGGCAAACAGGTCACGACCGTTGTGGAGCTCAAGGCCCGCTTCGACGAGGAGCGCAATATCAAATGGGCCGACACGCTTGAAAACGAAGGAGTCCACGTAGTCTACGGCCTGATGGGGATGAAAATACACGCCAAGCTGTGTCTGGTGCTGCGCAGTGAAGACGGTGAGATAAAACGCTACGTCCACATCGGAACCGGCAATTACAACCCGGCCACGGCCAAGGTCTACACCGACCTCGGGCTTTTTACCGCCAACAGGGAAATCTGCGCCGACGTTACGGATCTTTTCAACTATATGACCGGGTTTATGCGTAAGGAAAGTTACAATCGGCTTCTCGTCTCGCCGGTTTCAACGAGAAGCGGTATCGTAGAGCGAATAGAGCGGGAAATACGCCTCCATAGGGAACGCGGCAACGGAGAAATTTTCTTCAAACTCAACCATCTGGTGGATCAAGCCTGTATCAAGGCCCTTTACCGGGCGTCTCAAGAGGGGCTTAACGTGCGCTTGCAGGTGCGCGGGATATGCTGCCTGCGTCCGGGGCTTCCCGGAGTGAGCGATAATATCGTCGTGTCCTCGCTGGTGGGGAAATTTCTTGAGCACACGCGCATTTACTATTTTGGCGCGGGGGGGGAGGGCGAGATGTTCATCGGCAGCTCCGACCTGATGCCGAGGAACCTTGACCGGCGCATAGAGGTGCTTGTCCCAATTCAGGACGCCGCCATGAGAAAGGTAATTCTGGAGGACATAATGCTCCTCCACATGAGCGACAACGTAAAGCTCCGCGTGATGAAAAGCGACGGAACGTACGAGCGCTTTGTTCCAGGAAATAAAGAGCCGCTGTTCGACTCACAGCAGTTCATGATAAAAAAAGGCTCCGGGTGGAACTCCCCCCTGATGTCGCAGGCGGCAGACCGCTCAGAGACTTCCGACGCCGCCGGAAAAGAAAAAAAACACCGCCAGGGTTCAAAAAAGAAGTAAATTTACCGGGCACGCCGGTGTGGCGGGGAAGCAGAGCCTTAGGGGCGCGGGGCGCGTGATTTCCAGTAAAGGGGAAGCCAATAAAAGACCTCGATGAACACAAGAGCGCCGCCCGCCGCCAGAGAAATCGCCATGAACGTCCCGGACGTTCCGAAGCGGGGCAAAAAGTAACCGACTGTGAGAGGCGTCACGAAATATCCGGCGTCGTAGAGGAGAAGCGCCGTCGCGGTTCCCTTCGGGAACAGCGGCGGGTCGAGAAGGTCGCCGATGAGCGCGTGGTACATCGGCCATCCCGCTCCTATCCCCACGCCGAAAAGAATTCCGGCCGCGACGAAAACGCCGCTCGCCGGAAAGAACGACGCCAGGATCATGGAGCAGGACATAAGGATACCGCACGGGGCGAGCAGCGCGACGCGCGGAAGCGTGTTCTGGAGCGGCGAACCGGCCAGACGCACCACCACCGCGCTTATGGAAAGGCTTACGAGAAAATACGACGCCGCAAGCCCCTTTTCAAGGGCGAGCAAAGAAATATTGACTATGAACGCGTCCACAAGCGCGATGGTTGTGCCTGTAAAGACCAGAAACAGAAAGGGGCGCGAAGAAAAGAGCACCCCGTAGGTTCCCCAGGATTTTTCACCGCCGCCGCGTGTTTCTCCCGCTGCCGCCACGTTCACCCTTCCCCCCAGAAAACAGCAGGCCGCGCTCAAAGCGGGGCCTATCGCCAGATACAGCGTCTCCCGCGAGCCGAGCAGGAGCCACTCTCCCAGCGGCGTCACGGTGCTTATGGGAAGGATTCCGCCGACCACCAGGAGCGAGAACATAGCTCCGCGCATTTTTTCGGACACGCAGAGGGCTTGATGAGAAAAAAGCCCTGTGGTGTAGATGCCGAAGCCTGCGCCGCTAATAGCCCTTCCGATGAAAAGCGGAAAAACCGATTGTTTGAAAAAGAAAAGCGAGCACCCAATGAAGCTGAGCATTCCGCTCCAGACAAGCGTCCTGCGGATACCGAAATTTTCAAGCAGCCACCCGCCCAGCGGACGAACCAGCATAGCGGCCAGAAAGTAAACGCCGAGGATCCACCCCGTCGCCTCGTGCGAAATTTCGTAGCTTTGAAGCAGGTTCCCGTATATCAGGTATACATGCTGGACAGAATATATAAGGAAAAAAGGTAAAAAAATATTTACAAGGAGTTTGGTATCCTGCGACATTTTGGCGAACATGACGATTCTCTCTTTCCCGATTTCAGCTTACACCATTATAAACGGTTTTATGGGTATAACGTGGGATGTCGAAGCACACTGTATATTGACAAGCGTTTAGACTGATAATAGACTTAGGAAAGAGACGCAATGTCTCAAATATTGGAAAAGGACGTGGGGAAAGAATGAGAAAGTTGTTTTCCGTGGTAGTGGCAGGTTTGCTTGTCTTTGTGTTATTTGCTTGCGCGGGGTTTTCCGGGGCGGCTTTCGCGGCGGCTAAAGTCGGCATATCCATGCCTACTCAGAGCCTGCAGCGCTGGAATCAGGACGGCGCCAACATGAAGGCCATGTTCGAGGCCGCCGGTTATGAGGTGGACTTGCAGTACGCCGGTGAGAACGAAGTCCCCGTTCAGCTTGCTCAGATTGAAAACATGATCAATGGCGGCAGCAAGGTGCTGATTATTGCCGCTATTGACGGAAGAGCTCTTGCCACGGCTCTGGAGGACGCCAAAGCCCAGGGGATACCCATCGTAGCTTACGACCGCCTGCTCATGGACACCGACGCGGTTTCCTACTACGCCACGTTCGACAATTTTAAGGTCGGGACGCTGCAGGGCGAGTTCATCCGCGATCAGCTCAAGCTCGACACCGAGGCAGGCCCGTTCAACATTGAGCTGTTCACCGGCGACCCCGGCGACAACAACATTAACTTCTTCTTCGGCGGCGCTATTTCCATTCTCCAGCCCTACATCGACAGTGGCAAGCTGGTCGTCAAGTCCGGACAGGCGACGAGGGACCAGGTAGCCACGCTGGGTTGGAGTACGCCCAGGGCTCAGGAGCGCATGGAAAACCTGATCACCGCCAACGGCTACGGCCCTGACGGTACGCCGCTTCACGTCGTCTACTCCTCCAACGACTCGCTGGCCAACGGCATTACCAACGCGTTGGTGGGCGCGGGCTACACGGCGGAGAATTTCCCCATCCTGACAGGGCAGGACTGCGACGTAACCTCTATGAAGAACATCCTGGCCGGCACGCAAAGCATGTCCATATTCAAGGACACCCGCACCCTGGCGGCTCAGGTGGTCAAGATGGTGGACGCCATCCTGAAGGGCGAACAGCCGGAAGTGAACGACACCACCACCTACGACAACGGCTCCGGGATAATCCCTTCCTTCCTGTGCGACCCCGTGTTCGCCACCATTGACAACTACAGGGAGCTTCTTATCGACAGCGGCTACTACACGGAGGATCAGCTCAGATAAATCGCTGAACCATACGGTCTTTACACAGGCGGGTGGAATTTTCCATCCGCCTGTTTGGTATAGGGGGGATGGCTTTTGAAAGAGACCTTGCTGCAGCTTAAAGGAATAGTCAAGGAATTCCCGGGAGTGCGCGCCCTCGACGGTGTGAGTATGGACGTCGAAGAAGGGGAAATACACGCGCTTATCGGTGAAAACGGCGCGGGCAAGTCCACCTTGATGAACATACTGTCTGGAATTTACCCCTACGGAACTTACGAAGGCGAGATAGTTTACGACGGCGCGTCATGTAAATTCTCGACCATCCGGGACAGCGAGAAAAAAGGAATAGTGATAGTACATCAGGAGCTGGCTCTCGTGCCCTACATGAGCATAGCTGAGAACATGTTTCTCGGCAACGAACGTGGTTGGTTTTTCAACCTCAACTGGGATGAAACCTACGCGCGCGCCGACGAATTTTTGAAAACCGTCGGGCTGAACGAATCTTCCCACACGCTTGTCAGGGACATCGGCGTCGGCAAACAGCAGTTGACGGAAATCGCCAAGGCGCTGGCCAAAAACGTGCGCCTGCTGATCCTGGACGAACCGACGGCGTCGTTAAACGAAAACGACAGCCAAAAACTTTTGGAGCTGCTCCTTCAACTCAAATCGCAGGGAGTGACGTCCATCCTGATCTCGCACAAACTGTCCGAGATATCCCAGGTGGCCGACCGCATCACTATAATTCGCGACGGGCGGACTATCGAAACCCTCGAAGACAAGAGCGATTTC
>WRKN01000076.1 GCA_009778055.1 Synergistaceae bacterium | reverse complement strand
CGCCGTAGTAGACGGCATTCAGCTCAATCACGACCGTCATTTTTTTAAGGTCCATGACGGTGCGGATCGCCTGTCCGCAATCTTCAATGATGGGACCCATCAGTCCGGCTTCAAACTCGCTGAGTTTCTTCTGCCTTTCCTGCCCGAGGCCGTTCTTTTTCGCGGGGTCTTTCTCATTGGAGATGGCGCGGTCCATACGGGCGAACTCCGTCACCTGCGCGGAATATTTCATAATCATTTCCCGGCGCGCGGGGTCCCTTTCACCGGTCAGTATCTGCGGCGCATTGCCTTCAAGCGGCCTCCTGAAGAGAATGAGTATCTTTGACGCTTCGTCAAATCCGGGGTGTTGGAACATGACTTTTTGCGAATCGATCAAACCCACGGTATCCGCCGCGTAAGCGGCGCCGCTCGTCCCCAAGGCCAAAAACACCAAAAAAACCAGCTTAAGCTTCAAAAATGTTTTGAACGTCAACGCACACCCTCCTTATAAATTTTGATTGCCTGTCAATAAGCTCATTCCTCCCATGTAGGGGCGCAGGGGTTCGGGAATGGCGATAGTTCCGTCGGCTTTCAGGTTGTTTTCCAGCAGGGCTATCAACATGCGCGGCGGCGCGGTTACGGTGTTGTTCAGCGTGTGGGGGAAATAATTGCCCTTTTCCTTGTTTCTGACGCGGATACCGAGCCGCCGCGCTTGGGCGTCTCCCAGGTTGGAGCAGCTTCCGACCTCAAAATACTTGCGCTGGCGCGGCGACCACGCCTCCACGTCCAGGCTTTTCACCTTCAGGTCGGCCAGGTCTCCCGAACAGCACTCCAGAGTGCGTACGGGAATGTCCAGCGAGCGGAAGAAATCGACGGCGTTCCGCCAGAGTTTCATAAACCAGTCCGGGCTTTCCTCGGGCTTGCACACGACTATCATTTCCTGCTTCTCGAACTGATGTATGCGGTATACGCCGCGTTCCTCCATGCCGTGCGCGCCGACTTCCCTGCGGAAGCACGGCGAATAGCTCGTCCACGCCTGGGGCAGGGTCTCCTCGTCCAGAATCGTGTCGATGAACTTACCGATCATCGAGTGTTCGCTGGTTCCAATCAGGTAGAGGTCTTCCCCCTCGATTTTATACATCATGTTTTCCATTTCGGTGAAGCTCATTACGCCGCTTACCACGTTTTCCCGTATCATGAAGGGGGGGATGCAGTACGTGAAACCACGAGTGATCATGAAGTCACGAGCATAGGACAGCACGGCCGAGTGCAGCCGCGCCACGTCGCCGCACAGGTAGTAAAACCCGCTCCCGCTGGTTTTCCTCGCGCTTTCGAGGTCTATGCCCCGGAATTTTTCCATGATGTCTATATGATGCGGTATCTCAAAATCAGGAACCACAGGCTCTCCGAAACGCTCGACCTCCACGTTCTCTCCGTCATCCCTGCCGATAGGGACGGAGGGGTCTATGATGTTCGGGATGACCATCATCTTCGCGCGGATTTCCTCGGAGAGCTTTTCCTCCTGCGCCTCCAGACCGGCCAGCTCCCGCGCCGACCCTTCCACCTCGGCTTTGTTGCGTTCCGCCTCGTCCTTCAGCCCTTTGGCCATCATCACGCCGATTTCCTTGCTGAGAGCGTTACGTTTGTTTCTCAGGGCGTCGGCCCTGACGCGCGTTTCCCGGTTTTGCCGGTCCAATTCTACTATCTCGTCCACCAACGGTATCTTGTGCTCCTGAAATTTTTTCCGCAGGTTTTCTTTGACGAGTTCGACATCCGTACGCAAGAGCTTTATGTCCAGCATTACAAGTTCTCTCTCCTTACATGTTACATGGTGATTGAGTTATGATAAACTCTTAATACCGTTTTGCATAGGGTTGGGAGAAAAATTCTGTGCGAGGGTGGACTTGATGGTAAAAAAACTGATTTTAAGAGAGTGATGGAGATGAAGACTAAGACGTACCTGCGTGTTCTCGACGCCATCGAATCCTCCGGCGTAAAGGCATGGATAGTAGGGAACGCGGCGCGCGACGTGGCGAGAGACATTCATCCTTTCAGCCTGAGCGTTGTCGTAAGCTCCTGCGACCTGAAGGCGCTGGCCGTTTCTTTAGGCCAGGGAACGGTCATTGGGGGCGAGGCATTTCCTTCTCTGCACATTTCAATTCTGGACACGAAAGTCGAAATAAGCTGTATGCGCGGTAATTCTATCGAAGAAGAGCTGGCAAAACGCGACTTCACCATGAACGCCATGGCGATACGCAGCGACGGCACGTTTGTCGATCCGTACAACGGGCGTCATGATGTCCGCAACGGCCTCGTCCGCATCACGGGCGACAACATAGACCTGGTGAAGGACGACCCCATACGCGTGGTGCGTATGCTTCGCTTTGCCGCGGAGCAGAATATGAGCATTTTCTGGAAAAGCGAGACGGACGTGCGGGTGTTTATAACCCACAACCCCGACAATATCAAAAACGCGCCCGCGGAACGCTGGGGGCGCGAAATCTTAAAAGGCATGAGACGGTGTCCTTACCACTTCATTTACCTGTGCGACCATTACCGCCTTCTGCCTTTTTTCCTGAACGAGCTGGAGCGGCTCAAGGAAATCGAGATCGAGACGGGCGATACGCTTTTCGACCACATCATGGATACCCTGCGGATTGTTCAGGATTTCCTTTCGAGCCGCAAGCCCAGGGAAAACGACATGGCGTTCTCTCTGGCCATGCTTTTCCACCACGCGGGGGCCGTCAGCAATCAGCCGCTTGACGAGACCAAAGCCGCCGAAATCGTCGTGTCCCATCTTAAATCGTGGAACGTCACCTCCGATACGGCCGAGACCGTCAGTATTATCCTCAAAAAATACCGTTCTTTCTATACGCTTCAGACGGAGGAACAACTGGCGGCCGAAGTTCTGAAGCACAGTCTGGAAGTCGTCGATATGACCATTGATTTCGCGAGGTGCAACACCCGGCCGGACGATTTGAAGAAAATGGAGCTGCTGGCCGCGAACAAATGGAATCTGAGCGAGGTTGCCAGGCGTTTCGACGAAGCCAGGCGAAAAGCCGACGGCAACATGCGGTATGTTACCGGAGACGAAGTCATGAAAATTCTCAACATCAAGCCGGGCAAAGCCGTCGGCGAAATTCTGAACCAGTTGGGAATAGCGGTGGGCATCGGTACAATAAGCAGCAAGAAAGAAGCTAAGGAGTGGGTCGTAAAATACGGAGCAAAAAAAAGTGCGTAATCAGGACACCATAGTCGCCACAGCGACGGCTTGGGGAGAGGCCGGTATAGCCATCGTACGGCTTTCCGGCCCTTCGGCTCTTGAGCTGTCCAAACAGGTACTGAGATTTAAGGCGGGGCCGGGGTTTCTTCCTCCCCGCCTTATGTGTCTGGCGTATCTGACCGGGGACGACGGGAACGTCATCGACCAGGTGCTGGCGGTATGTTTCAAAGCCCCGAAAAGCTACACGGGGGAGGATTTGGTCGAAATACACACGCACGGCGGAACTTTGGTCGCTCAGTTGTGCGTTGAAAGTTTGATACGCAAGGGAGCGACGCCGGCGGAGCCGGGGGAGTTCACCAGACGGGCGTTCCTGAACGGGCGTATCGACCTCTCGCAGGCGGAAAGCGTGCTGGGAATCATCAGGTCGCGCAGCGAGGAAGCTCTGCGCGCGGCGGGGCGGACTTTATCGGGTGAGCTTTCGGCATTTGCTTCCGACATACGGGATGAGCTTCTTGCCCTGCAAAGCGCCCTGGAGGTTGAGCTGGATTTCCCGGAAGAAAATTTATCTTCCGCTTATAAGAGCGTTTACAAAACCGACGAGGAATGGCTGGGCTTGATTTCCACCCTGCACATGAGCCTCAGCGACCTGCGGGATCGCTGCTCCACCGGGCTTCTGCTGCGGGAGGGCATACGGGTCGCTTTGACCGGCAGGCCCAACGTAGGCAAATCCTCTCTCCTGAACGCCCTTTTGAAACAGGCGCGCGCCATCGTCACCGCCATCCCCGGAACGACGCGCGACGTTATTGAAGAATCCGTCACATGGCAGGGCGTCCCCATCCGTCTTGTGGACACGGCCGGTCTTCGCCTGCTTCCCGACTCGCGGACGCGCGACGAGATAGAGGCCATCGGAATCGAGCGCACCCTTGACGAACTGCGCCGGGCCGACATTTGCCTCTGGGTTCTGGACGTCTCGAAACCGCTCGACGATGAAGACAAAGCCTATATTGAGAATCTCCGTGCCAAAGACCACATAGTCCTCCTGAACAAAGCCGACCTGAACACAGCGGGGCATCCCCCCGCCGTGACGGAGGAGGAAATCCGCGCCTTGTCGCCCGAGGAAATCCACGTGGTTTTGTCAATTTCAGCCAGGACAGGGGAGGGGCTGGAGCTCCTGAAAGACGCCATACTGTCGATGGCGATGGGAAGCGGAACCCTGGACTCCGGGCTTAACGTCACGGCCCGGCAGCTTTCGGAGATAAACGAGTCCCTTTCGTGCCTGACGCTGGCCGAGGCCGCGCTGGCGGAGAAAAAAGGCCAGGATATCGTCGCCGGACTGCTCGGCTCGGCCCGCGAATGTCTTGAGCGCCTTTTGGGCCTGAGCTACGACGACGCCCTGCTGGACAGTATATTCAGTCATTTTTGCGTGGGGAAATAACGTACGTTTGTTGCGCATCGCCGCCGGTAATGGTAATATACTCGCACTCAAGGCTGGGCTGTACGTTTAAAGGATCAGACGACCTGCTCGGCTTTGCGGCATCTTGATTGAAGAGGTGATTTTGTGTGATCCAGAAGGAAAAAAAACAGGAACTAATTGCCACGTACAAAATCCACGAGTCGGATACCGGCTCGCCGGAGGTACAGGTAGCCGTTTTGACGGAGAGGATCAGGGAGCTGACCGAGCATTTGAAGATACACACGAAGGATTTTCACTCCCGCAGGGGTCTTTTGAAGATGGTAGGACGCCGCAGGCGGCTGCTCCGATACCTCAAAGACAAGGATTTCAACCGTTACCGCGACCTGATCGGGAGTTTGGGTCTGAGGCATTAAGGTTTTCGAGGATTCAGGGAGGTCATACAGTACAATGAAAAAAAACATTCATCCCGATTATCAGGAATGCAGCGTGGCTTGCGCCTGCGGGAACAATTTTAAGACCAGTTCGACTAAAAAGGAAATTCGCGTCGGGGTTTGTTCACAATGCCATCCTTTCTACTCCGGCAAGAGAGGCAGCAGGGTGATGCAGGACGGGCGTCTGGAAAAATTCCAGAAAAAGTACGCCGGAATCAACTACGGCCAGAAAACCACAACCTAGAATCAGGGGGCTGCGACAGCCCCTTTTTATTATCAGGAGCAATTTGAACATGAAGGTCTATCTTTTGAGCGGCACTCCCGCCCCGGACAGTTTGGTCGCGGCGGCGGCCCGGATATGCTACAGCGACGCCTCCGCCTCCGACCTCATCGAGCGGGAGTCGGCGGAGCTTTCAACCCGGCTTCTAAAAGAGCTTCGGTTCAGCGGGCATCACTCGCCCTTTGAGCACGCGTCCTTCACGTTCGGGGTGGACGGGTTGAGCCGGGTCGCTTCCCACCAGTTGGTTCGTCACCGCATAGCCAGTTTCAGCCAGCAAAGCCAAAGGTACGTGAAGATGGGCGGCGGCGAAGGCAGCGTGGGAATGGTCACGCCGCCCTCCGTCGCAAAAAACCGGGAGGCGGCGGAGTTGTTCGCGCGGCAGGCGGAAAACGCCTGCGAAGCGTACAAAAAGCTGGTTTCAATGGGAATACCGGCGGAGGACGCCAGGTTTATTTTGCCGCATGGTTGGGAAACCCGTCTTGTCATGACAATGAACGCCAGAGAACTGCACCATTTTTTCAATCTCAGGCTTTGCCGCAGGGCGCAGTGGGAGATACGCGAGCTGGCGCGCCTGATGCTGATCGAGTGCAGGAACGCCGCGCCGGTTATCTTTGAGGCCGCCGGCCCTTTCTGCGTAACTGGAGAATGCCGGGAATCGCTCTCCTGCGGCAAGCCCTACGGCGGTATGGAAGACCTTCTCGCCAAACAGGAATAGAGAGGACGGCCGCATGGATATAGAAAACAAGCTATTGGCTGTAGAACGCGACTATCTTGAGATCGAGCGGAAAATGGCGGATCCGGCAGTCACTGCCAACCTGAAAGAATTGCAGTCCCTGGGGAAAAAACACGCTCAGTTGGAGCCGGTGGTCGAAAAGTTCCGCGCTTTCCGCTCGGTTCGTCAGAGCATAGCCGACGCGAAGGAGCTTCTCAAAAGCGGCGAGCCCGAGATGGAGGCCCTGGCCGCCGAGGAAATCGCCGCGCTTGAACCGCAGATGGACAAATTTGAGGAGGACCTTAAACTCCTGCTCCTGCCGAAGGACCCCAACGATGAAAAAAGCGTCATCGTCGAGGTGAGGGCTGGCACGGGAGGGGAGGAGGCCGCGCTTTTCGCGTCCGACCTCTACAGGATGTACAACAGGTTTTGCGAACGCCAGCGCTGGCGGATGGAAGTTCTGGACTCCAACGAGACCGGCATAGGCGGGTATAAGGAGATTATTTTCCGCATAGACGGGGACGGCGCGTTCAGCAAACTGAAATTCGAGAGCGGCGTGCACAGGGTGCAGCGCGTCCCGGTCACCGAATCCGGCGGGCGTCTCCACACCTCCGCCGCCACGGTGGCCGTTCTGCCGGAGGTGGACGACGTGGAGATCGACGTCCGCGCCGAAGACCTGAAAATCGACACATACCGCTCGAGCGGCGCGGGGGGGCAGCACGTCAACATGACGGACTCCGCCGTCCGCATCACGCACCTGCCGACCGGCATAGTGGTGACGTGCCAGGACGAGCGCTCCCAGATTAAAAACCGTGCCAGAGCCATGACCTACCTCAAAACGAAGCTGTATGACGCGGAAATGCAAAAGCAGGCCTCCGAGCTGGCCTCCGAGCGGCGCGGGCAAATCGGCTCCGGGGACAGGTCGGAGCGCGTCCGCACCTACAACTACCCCCAAAACCGCATAACGGATCACAGGGTCAACGTAACCCTGTACAAGCTGGACAATTATCTGGACGGCGACCTTTACGATCTGATCGAGGCCATGACCCTGGCGGAGCAGACGGAGCGCCTGCGCAACCTGGAAACATGAACCTGGGTTACGCGCGCCGTTTCATCGTCGAGGCTTTTAGAGACGGCGGAATTCATAACGCCACAGGAGAGGCGGATCTCATTTTGATCCGCCTCTTGCGCGTTTCGCGAGCGTTCGTTATGGGACACCCGGAAAAAATTCTGACCGGCGGAGAGCGGGCTTATATTGATAAGGCCGTCGCGCGCCGCCTTGCTGGCGAGCCGTTGCAATACATTTTGGGCGAGGCTCATTTCTGGGGCATATCGTTTGAGGTGGGGGAGGGGACGCTGATACCCCGCCCCGAGACGGAATTCCTTGTGGAAGCCGCCTTGAAGCGCCTGCCGTCCGACTCCCCGTCATTTTTTCTGGACTGGGGAACCGGAAGCGGGTGCATAACCATAGCCCTGCTAATGGAGCGCCCGCTGGCAAAAGCGATAATGGCTGAAAAAAACCCCCGCTCTATCTATTGGGCGTGGAGGAACCTCAAACGCAACGGCCTGCACGGGCGCGCTTTGCTATGGCATTCACGCGAGCCGGACGACATCCCGGTCAGGAACGGTTCACTAGATTTAGCCGTCAGCAACCCGCCGTATATCCCGACGAAAGAAATCGACGGGCTGATGCGCGAGGTGCGCTGCCACGAGCCGCATATGGCCCTCGACGGCGGGGAAGACGGCATGGACTTTTACAGAAAGCTGTTTCGCGGCGTTCCCGTTATGCTTAAAGAAGGAGGCGCGCTTATAATGGAGATGGGGGGCATAGCCCCCGGACCCGATAATGGCTGCGCCCCCGGCATGGCCTTAACGGAAGAAACAGCCGACTTTTCCGGTAACCTGCGCTGCATGGTATGGGAGCGCCGAGCGTGATACCAGGGAGGTGAAAGGAAATGTACGTGCCCAAAATAGATAAATTTTTTAACATTGCGGGGCCGGCGCAGCCGGATATACATTACACGCTGGATCCCTTGCGGCGTATCAATTACGATGAAATTTCCCTTCTGATGAATCAACGCAGCTATTTTATCCTGCACGCTCCCAGACAGACGGGTAAAACGACATCGCTGCTGGCGATGGTAAATAAGATAAACGAAGAAGGCGTGTATCACTGCGCCTACGTCAACGTCGAAACCGCTCAAACAGCCCGTAATGACGTGACAACAGGCATGAAGACCATTCTCTCGCGCCTTGAAAGCTCGATTAAACGTTCTTTGAATCTTTCTATCCCGGACATAGAATCGATTCGCGCTAACGCCGGCGGAAATTCCATGCTCATAGAGGCCCTGGAGTCTTTTTGTTCCGCTTGTGGCAAACCTCTCGTTCTGTTCATCGACGAGATTGACGCTCTTGTCGGCGACACCTTAGTTTCCGTGCTGCGCCAACTGCGTGACGCATACGCGAACCGTCCTCAATTCGCCCCGATCTCCGTCATACTTTGCGGGGTGCGCGACATCCGCGACTACCGTATTCACCGATCGGACGGGGAAATCATCACGGGGGGAAGCTGTTTCAACATCAAGGCGGCTTCTCTGCGCCTGGGGGATTTTTCCCAGGACGATATCCGGGAGCTGTATCTTCAGCATACTGAAACGACGGGACAAGTCTTTGAAGAAAACGTCTATCCGAAGGTGTGGGATTTGACCCGCGGCCAGCCCTGGCTGGTCAACGCCCTCGCGGACCAGGCCACAGCGAAGATTCCGGAGGGGCGCGACCGTAATAATCCGATAACCCTAGACATAATAGACGAAGCCGCGGAACGGCTTATCATCTCCCGCGCGACACATCTCGATCAACTCGCCGATAAATTGAGAGAAAAGCGGGTAGAGAACGTGCTTGAGGCATTTTTCGCCGGGGGAAACTGGACTGACAAACCCGCGCCGGATGACGTAGAGTACCTTATAGACCTTGGGCTGCTTCGTAAGGAGAGCGGAAATTACGTAATTTCAAATGGCATTTACCGCGAGGTTCTTCCGCGTGAACTTACCTGGGTGACTGAAATCAATATGACTTCCCGTACCACGCAGCCCTGGTACGTCGCGCCGGACGGGAAACTTGACATGAAAAAACTGCTTCGCGAGTTTCAGCAGTTTTTCCGTGAGAATTCGGAAAGCTGGCTGGAGCGGTTCGATTATAAAGAAGCCGGATTTCAGTTGCTTCTTCAGGCGTTTTTGCAGCGAATAGTGAACGGCGGCGGCCTTATTGAGCGGGAATACGCGCTGGGGCTGGGGCGGGTAGACCTGCTGGTTCGCTGGCGTTACCCCCAAAACGCCGCGAGAGGGACTCAGAAAGAACAGCGAATAGTGCTGGAATTGAAGACTATACGCGAGAGAACGCCCGCTCCCGCTAGAATACTACCCGAAGGACTGGAACAGGCGGCGCGTTACGCGGACCGGAGCGGCGCGGAGGAGGTTCACCTTATCGTGTGCGAAGAGCGTCCGGGGTATAAATGGGACGATAAAATCTACGAACGCGTCGAACTTACCGAACACACCAAACACACCGAACACGGCGGAGGCCGGGAGATAAATGTCTGGGGAGTATGAAATGACGCGAAAATCAACTAACGTGCTCCGCGCCGTTTTGTTTACCGCGGCGGTGATCTTTATTCTGATCGGCTGGCTCAGGGGCGAGGCCGGGATGGTTTTCATGAAAGCCGTGCACATATGCCTGGAGTGCATAGGCATAGGATAATTTAAATGCTTCGCAAAATCATTCAAACCCTGGCTCTTTTGGGTAACAACGCGTATTTTGCCGGGTTCTTCAAAGGACATATCTACAGGGGGAAGTTGAAGTCCGTCTGTGTGCCGGGCCTGAATTGCTATTCGTGTCCGGGGGCTGTGGCTTCCTGCCCCATTGGGTCGCTGCAGGCTGTGCTGGGTTCATATCAATACCGGTTCACTTTTTACGTGACGGGCTTGCTGATGCTTTTCGGGCTTCTCTTCGGCCGCCTGGTGTGCGGATTTCTGTGCCCGTTCGGGCTGCTGCAGGAGCTGTTGCACAAAATTCCGTTTCCCAAAGTCAGGCCGCTAAAACTGTGGAAATGGCTGCCGCGCGTAAAATACGTCATTCTCGTCGTCTTCGTATTGGCCTTGCCCGCGTTGTTCAAGGGAGATATAGGAATAGCAGACCCTGCTTTCTGCAAATACATATGCCCCGCCGGAACGCTCACGGCGGGACTGCCTTTGCTGGCCGCCGATCCGGCGATGCGGGACGCGGCGGGGCGGCTTTTTTTGCTCAAGTCAGCCATAGCGGTCGTCACGGTGCTGGGATGCCTTTCCGTATATCGTTTTTTTTGCAAAGTCATGTGCCCTTTGGGCGCTTTCTACGGGCTGTTTAACAAGATAGCCCTGTACCGGCTGAAACTCCGCAAGGAAAACTGCGTCCACTGCGGCGCGTGCTCAAACGCCTGCAAGATGACGGTGAACCCATCCCAAACGCCTGACAGCCCGGAGTGCATACGCTGCGGCGACTGCGTCAGGGCGTGCCGTTTCTCCGCCTTGAGGGCGGAATTTATGCCGTAGCCAAATTGCGCTTATTTTTCGCCTGAACTTTCGTCCGTTACGCTTTCATATTCGTCGCTTTCGCTGCTTTCAGCGCTCTCCCCGCTGCGCACCATTATTACTTCGCCCCCCATCCAGCGTGTAACCTCCTGAACCAGTCCGGCGAAGGGAACGCTGGTTACGG
>WRKN01000075.1 GCA_009778055.1 Synergistaceae bacterium | reverse complement strand
CGCGGAGCGCCCGGTTATCGTTGCCGGGAACGGGGTGAACGTGTCCAGGGCGTTTGACGCGCTGAGAGAGTTTTCGGAGAAGCTAAGCATACCGGTGACGACCTCGCTGCTGGGCAAAGGGGCTATCCCGGACAACCATCCGAACAGGGTGGGCATGATAGGGATGCACGGGCACGCGGCGGCAAACCGCGCGGTGATAAACGCGGACGTCGTCATAGCCGTGGGCTCGCGCCTGAGCGACCGCAGCACGGGAAAGGCCGCCGAGTTCGCGCGGCGCGCGCGCGTCATACACATCGACCTGGACAGTGCGGAGATTCGCAAAAACATTGACGCCGACGTGTGGCTAATAGGGGACGCTTCGCGGGTGCTGGGGCTGCTGACCCAGGAGTCCGCCGGCCACGACGAGGGGAAGCGCGCGGATTGGATGGAGCGCATCCGGGAATTTGAAAAGTCGGAACCCCTGGGGCGCGAGGCGTCTGATGGGGCGGTGCATCCGTGGCAGGTGCTGGACGCCTTGGACGAGGTGACGCAAAGCGACGTGATAGTTACGACCGAAGTCGGGCAGCACCAGATGTGGACCGCCCAATACCACAGAGCCCTGCATCCCAGAAGGTTCATCTCCTCCGGCGGGCTGGGCACTATGGGATTTGGTATCCCGGCCGCTATGGGCGTGCACTTCGCCCGCCCCGACGTGCCGGTGGTGTGCGTGGCGGGGGACGGCAGCGCGATGATGAACATACAGGAGCTTGACACCTGCGCGCGCTACGGAATTCCCATCAAGGTGTTCGTGCTGGACAACAACTGCCTTGGAATGGTGAGGCAGTGGCAGGAGCTGTTTTTCGGGGCCCGTTATTCAAATACCCTCTACAACTCGAAGCCGGATTTTGTGAAAATAGCGCAGGGAATGGGAGTGGACGCGTTTTTCGTGGACGACCCGTCGAAGGTGAAGCAGACGATAGCGCGCGCGCTGGAAATCCCCGGCCCCGTTCTGGTACATTTCGCGATACCGCAGTCCGACAAAGTCTTCCCGATGGTTCCGGCAGGGGAGTCCCTCGAAAAAATGATTTTGTAATTCTGTATTACAAAGAACGGGCGGCATAATGCCGCCCGTTCTTCTGTATCATACCGATGATATCAGCCTTGCAATCCGTTAAACCGCATAACCGCTCCGGTGCTGGCGGAACTCACCTGGCTTGAATAACGCGCAAGCCAGCCGCTCTTGACCCTTGGCTCCGGAATTTTATGTCCCTTCGCCCTCTCTTGAAGCTCTTCGTCCGAGACCAGTACGTTGATTTTGTGGGCCGGGATGTCGATTTCGATGATATCGCCCTCCCGCACCAGGCCAATCGCGCCGCCCTCTGCCGCCTCGGGCGAGGCGTGACCGATGGACGCGCCTCGCGACGCGCCTGAAAAACGGCCGTCGGTGATGAGCGCGACGGTTTTGTCAAGCTTCATTCCGGCGAGGGCCGACGTGGGGGCCAGCATCTCGCGCATCCCCGGACCGCCCCTCGGCCCCTCGAAGCGGATTACCACCACGTCGCCGGGCATGATTTTTCCTCCGTAAATGGCCTCTATTGCCTGTTCTTCCGAGTCGAATACCCGGGCCGGGCCGGAGTGAACCATCATCTCCTGGGCGACGGCGCTCTGTTTCACAACGCAGCCGTTTTTAGCGATGTTTCCCCAAAGGACGGCAATGCCTCCGACCTTGCCGTAGGGGTTCTCCATCGGACGGATGACGTCCGGATTCTTGTTCACCGCGCTTTTGATGTTTTCCCCCACGGTCTTGCCCGTGGCGGTGACGGCGGTGACGTCGATGTGTCCCGCCTCCGCGAGCTGGTTCATCACTACGGTCAGTCCTCCCGCCTCGTGAAGATCCTGGAGGTGGTGCGGGCCCGCTGGCGAGAGGTGGCAAAGATTGGGGACGCGGCCGCTTACCTCGTTTATCGCTTCAAGCGTCAGGTGAATTTCGGCTTCGTTGGCGATGGCCAGAAGGTGCAGCACGCTGTTGGTGGAGCAGCCAAGGGCCATGTCCGCCGCCAGGGCGTTTGTGATGGATTTTTCGTTGATGATGTCGCGGGGTTTGATACCGCGTTCGAGCAGCTCCATCACCTTCATTCCAGCGTGTTTGGCGAGCTGCGTGCGGGCCGCGTGGACGGCGGGTATCGTTCCGTTGCCGGGGAGCGCTATACCTATGGCCTCGGCCAGGCAGTTCATGGAGTTTGCTGTGTACATTCCGGCGCATGAACCGCAGCCGGGACACGACGCTTCTTCAATGCCCCGCAGCTCGGCCTCGTCGATCAGCCCGGCTTTGTACGCACCGACCGCCTCGAAGTTTGTGCTGAGGTTGATGGCTTTTCCGTCCTTCCTCCCCGCCAGCATGGGGCCGCCTGAAACGACGACGGACGGGATGTTGAGGCGCGCCGCGCCCATTATCATGCCGGGGACGATCTTGTCGCAGTTGGGAATCAAAACGATCCCGTCCATGCAGTGGGCGGCGGCCATCGTCTCGACCGAGTCGGCTATCAGCTCGCGGGACGCCAGGGAGTACCTCATGCCGCCATGCCCCATGACTATGCCGTCGCAGACCCCGATCACCGGCATCAGGATGGGAGTCCCCCCCGCCATGTATACGCCGGCTTTCGCCGCCTCCGCCAGTTTGTCCAAATGGATGTGCCCGGGGACAATCTCGCTGAAAGCATAAATTATGCCTATCAGGGGCCGGTTCAGTTCCTCCGCGGTAAAACCGCAGGCGTTGAAAAGGGAGCGGTGCGGAGCGCGATCCGCGCCTTTGGTAACGGTGTGGCTTCTCAAATCTTTCATTTCCTTAATTTCTTTCATTACAAAACCCTCCTGAGTTAGGCATCCGTCCATCGATTTCGTTTCATTATACAAGTTGCTGATATACTTACTAGTAAGATTTATTGGGAGGAATGCGAAGTGAGAAAAACTTCACGCCTGTTCTTTCGTGTTTTTTTTCTGGTATGTCTCAGCGTGTTTTTTTCGACGCAAAACGCCGGGGCGGGGGTCGTTCTTGTGTTGTCCGGCGGAGGTACGCGAGGCTTCGCCCACATAGGCGTCATAGAGGTGCTTGAAGAACACGGAATTCCGGTCGTGGGCATCGTGGGAACGAGCATAGGGGCGCTGATAGGGGCTTTGAACGCCAGCGGCTACGACTCGGAGGGACTCCGGCACATCATTTCCAACCTTGACCTGCCGGCCCTTCTTTCCGAGAACACCGGCCCCATGTTTGTGTTCACGGGAGACGACCATAACGCTAAGATGAACACCATATCGGCCCTGACTTACAAGAAGTCCGGCAAGCACGGAGGTCCCTTGGGCATACTGACCGGGGACAAGCTGTTTCAATACTTTATTTCGCTCATTAAGCACGTTGACGTCACGGACTTCAACGAACTGCCCATTCCTTTCGCCGCCATCGCCTCGGACATACAGACCGGGGAAAAGGTGGTGCTGCGCTCCGGCAGCCTTCCCTCCGCAATGCGGGCCTCCATGTCGATTCCCGCGTTTTTCGAGCCGTGGAACATAGACGGGCGCATACTCGTAGACGGCGGGCTGGTCTCCAACCTGCCCATCGAGACCGCAAAAGAACTTTTCCCTGGCTTTCCGGTAATCGGAGTCGACGTGTCCGACGCCCCGACCGGCAACCGTCCGATAAACTCCTTCATAGACGTAGTCGACCAGTCCCTGACGATACTCATGCGCCGCGCCACGGTTGAGGAATCGCTGCTCGCCGATCTGGTGATTACGCCCAACGTGCATGAATTCTCCTTTTTGGACAGCAGCGCCGCGAACGAAATTATCGAGCGCGGAAGAGAGGTAGCCCTTGCCAATGTCGAAAAAATAAAATCTTTGTCAGCCGGTGCCCCGGACTTCGTTTTGGCGCAAAGGACGCCGAGTAGACCGGCCGTGATACAGGACGTGCGGATACAAGGCCTGCCGGACAAGGTCGCCATCCAAATGCGCAGGAAACTTTTAGGCTGGGTAAACAAGCCGTTTGACAACGACGAGGTCGAAAGAGCCGCAGGGGACATGATGGCGAACCCGGATATAGCCAGCGTAGAATACCGCCTTGAACGAACCGGCGACGAACAGGCCATTCTTGTGCTAGACGTGCGCAGGCTCTCGGCACTCGAAATCGGGCTTTCCGGGTACGCGACCAACCTCAACCCGTATAGCTGGCTTTACCTGAAAGGAACGGCCAGGGGAGTTTTCAGCGATCTGGATTCCATACGCGGAGTGATTCGCGTCGGCGATCAGTGGGGGTTCGACGTTTCGTACCTGACCGCGCCGGAGCCGCTGAGTTCGTGGGAATTCAAGCTGGGGGCGCAGAAGTGGGCGCTGAATACGACGGACGGCAATCGCGAGTGGGATCGTTATTCCCTGGGAGGGCATTACCTTTTCCGCGTCGGCGACGTGCGAATGGGAGCGGGAGCCGCCTACGAGCGCATAGAGGGAGCCGGCGGGAACGACTCCATAGGGCCGACGTTTTTCGCGCATTACGATACCCTGGACATCCCGGCGGATCCCACCAGCGGCCATGCGTGGCGTTTTAACGCCTGGTGGCCCGACTTAGACGAGATACTATACCGGGTGACTTATTTCAAGCCATTGAGAGTCGGCAACATGTGGCGAACCTACCTGCGCCTCGGGTACGCCGAGGGCAATATGAACTCGAACGGACACGCCGCGTACCTGGGAGCGGCGGAAGAACTCTACTCGGTATCGAACAGCCCAATAGAGGCGGAGCGGATGGTATGGGCAAACATCGCGTTTCGCCGCATCCTCAAGCGCAGCGTTTGGGGTATCGTTGCGACCGAGGTATTTGGCGGCTACGGCTACGCGATGGACGGAGACTACGAAAAGATAGCCGCGCCGTGGGAGGTCGGAGTAGCGATAAACATCCCCAACAACCTCGTCAACGTCAAGCTGGCGGCCATGTACGGCAGCGAGGAATTCAAGATAGGGTTCTTCCTCGGAGTTCCAATATGGGATCATTATCCCCTTCCTTAGAAAGGATGTAAATAAATGGCGCGTAATATTGTTTCACGTGAAAAAGATTATTCGCAGTGGTACCTTGACGTCATAAAAGCGGCGGAGCTGGCGGATCACTCTCCGGTCAGGGGCTGCATGGTCATACGCCCCACCGGCTACGCGATATGGGAGTCCGTGCAGGCCCACTTCGACCAGGCGTTCAAGCGCACAGGGCACGTCAACGCGTATTTCCCCCTGCTGATACCCAACTCCTTCCTTGAAAAGGAGGCTGAGCACGTCGAGGGATTCGCGCCGGAGTGCGCCATGGTCACCCACGCCGGCGGGGAGAAGCTGGAGGAACCGTACGCCGTGCGCCCCACTTCCGAGACGGTCATAGGACACATGTACAGCAAGTGGATTCAATCCTGGCGCGACCTGCCCATACTTATCAACCAGTGGTGCAACGTCATGCGCTGGGAAAAACGCCCGCGCCTTTTCCTGCGTACGTCGGAATTTCTCTGGCAGGAGGGGCATACGGCTCACGCAACCTCCGAGGAGGCCCAAGAGGAGACGCTTCGTATGCTCGAAGTCTACCGGCAGGTGATGGAGGACATATTGGCCCTGCCGGTCGTGCCCGGCGAAAAAACGGCAGGGGAACGTTTCCCCGGCGCCGTCAGGACGTACTCCTGCGAGGCGATGATGAGCGACAAAAAAGCGCTTCAGGCGGGGACGAGCCACTTTTTGGGGCAGAACTTCGCGCGCGCGTTCGACATCCGTTTCCAGAACAAGGACGGCGAGCTGGAAGAGTGCTGGACGACAAGCTGGGGAGTGTCCACCAGGCTCATAGGCGCGATTATCATGACTCACTCGGACGACGACGGGCTTGTCCTGCCGCCAAAAGTCGCGCCGACTAAGGCGGTAATCCTGCCTATCGGCACAGACGAGCGTCTCCTCGACGACATCCTGCTGCCTAAGGCCAGGGAGTTTTCCAACCGCTTGAACGAGGCTCTGGGAGGACCCCATACAATTGTAGACACCCAGTTCCACATGAGGCCGGGAGACAGGTTCTTTCATCACCTGCAAAAAGGCGTTCCGCTGCGTTTGGAGCTGGGCGAAAAGGATATGGAGTCCGGCACGGTTCGCGCCGTGCGCCGCGATGGGGGCGAAAAAATTGACTTGCCCCACGACAGCGTTGTACAATCAGTGGAAAAGATTTTGGACGACATCCAGGCGTCGCTTTACTCCAAGGCTAGGGCTTTCAGGGAAACCAACACATCGCAGGCCGCGAGCTACGACGAACTGAAGTCTCTGCTTGAGGAAAAAGGCGGGTTCGTGGAGGCCTGCTTCGCGGGAAGCCCGGAGGATGAGCGGCGCATAAAGGAAGAAACGGGCGGGGCTACGCCGCGTTGCGTCCCCCTGACCGATATGTCCGTCGGCAAGTGCGTTTTGACGGGCAGGGAAGGCAGAAAAACGATTTTCGCCAAGGCGTATTGAGGAGGCTATTGTGTATAATGAAGATGATCGTTGACGAAGAGGAGGAATGTATGGCATGAATATTACGCTTGAACAAGCCGAAAAAATCCTGAAAGGAGATCTGCCGTTTTCGCTGTTGGGTTTCTCGATGATGATAGCCCGGCTGAAAAATACTTACGCCAAAGACCCTTCGCAGACAACGCTGCAGACTTGCGCCGACGAAATGAATTCTTTTCTGCGTAAATTCAAAGGCGCTATGGCCAATGACTACTCGGCTATCGCAAGGCTCTAATAGAAGGAGGAGGAACTGAACCGTGTTCATGACATTTGATGAAGTTTCAAAAAAGATTGTGGGTGGAGCTCTGCTCCATGTTGCGGGAACGGAAACGCTGCTCAAAAAATTGCCGAAGGGCAGCTGGGTAGGAGGCTCGACCGAGTATTTCATGGCAAAAGGCGGCGGCAAGGTTTCCAATGACTGCCTGTTTGTGACGGAGTTCCCTTATGAGGGCTTTTCGATCAGCTCATACGGGGCGGCGGAAATTGAAAACGTAGCCGCCGACGCTTTTGACAACGGATTTTCCATCGTCATAGTGCCGTTTGACAGCGCGGTGCATAAGAAATATGCCGAAAACGCGTCCGGTTTCAAGGATATGTTTCTAAAGAACATCGTCGGATGGATATCGGGCATGAACCTCGGCACTTCCGGGCAGACCCCGATAGCCGTAGACGGCGCGACGACGACGGCATACGCGGACAAAGCCGTCGCGCTGCATCTGAAAGTCCCCGACGACAAGACGGTCGCCGTAAACATGATAAATATATTCGCGCAGGACGAAAACTCGCCCGTCATTGAGTTTGAAGAGGAAGGCTTTTCGGTTACAAAATGCCTTGTGGACGGAAAAGAGACGGTGCTTGCCGACTATCTGGCGCAAAACGGCATAGACACCAAGCTGCCGCTCGTCGGGAATTACTCGGGGCACGGCGTCAATATCTCGTTCAAGTCCATCGAGAACGGAGTTGTGAACTTCTACGCGCCTGTTTTCAGCGGCATAAAATACAAGATGGCAAAGGGCATACCGAATTACGAAAAAGAATTTAACAGCCGTATCGAGGGATTCAAAGACACAAACGCCGCGTTTTCGTGCAACTGCGTTCTAAATTTCCTTTACGGCGAGCTTGAGGGAAAGCAAATCGACGCGTTCGCGGGGCCGATTACTTTCGGCGAAATCGCGTATCAGCTCGTAAACCAAACGCTGGTTTACGTGACGGTGAACTAAAAGTTAAAAAAAGAATAAAAAAGCCCGGAGCTTTAGTTCGCTCCGGGCTTTTTTATTCTTTGCAGACGCCCTTCAATCCATTGTAAACTTTTTCATAAGTGGGCAAGGGAACGCCCAGTGTTTTTCCTTCCCTGCAAACGTAGCCGATCAGCGATTCGATTTCGGTCTGCCGTCCGTTTTCCTGATCCATCTGCATTGACGACTTGGTGAAAGGAGGGAAAACACGCCCCTTTTCGATGGAGGTTTCCGCGATGTTTTCGGGAAGGTCTATGTTCTTTGCTCTCGCCAGGGCCTCTATTTCGCCAATCATCCGCTTGACGGTCTCTAAACTTTCCTCGTGCAGAAAGACCTCGTTGAAACCGCGCTTGAAAAGTGTGGTGACGCCGGCGAATGGTGACAAGAAAACCAGTTTCGACCACATCTCCATTTCAACCTTCTCGGTAAGCGTCACGCTGATGCCGCTTTTCTTGAGTATCTGGTCAATGCTGCCGTAACGCGCCAGGTTTTCCGCCTCGTCCATTCCTTTTTTGCCAAAGACGATACGCTGCACCGGCCCTACCTGCTTGACGATTCCCGGGCTCTCGGCGTAGGCCGAAAGGTAAACGCAGCCTCCCAGAACGTCACACTGGGGCATCTGTTTTTCCAGCACCTCGCCGGCGCTCACCCCGTTGAGAAGAGGCAGCGCCACGGTTTTACCGTCGGTAATGGGGGCCAGTTCGCGGGCAACCGCCTCCAGGTGGTAGTTTTTGGTCGTGAAGATCAAAAGGTCGGCGGACTTCACCTCGTCCGCGCAACACGTTACCAAAGAAGGGCGCACCTTGATTTCCCCGCAGTGAGCCAATACTTTGAGCCCTTTTTCCTTTATGGCGGACAGCGTTTCCCCCCTGCACCAAAAAACAACCTCGTGCTCCGGCGAACCGGCCAGCCCAACCGCCAGTCGCCCGCCAACCACGCCGCCGACTCCTCCCAAACCCGCAATTACAATTCTCATATCAGATAAAACTCCCTTTCAATTCCATGACGTTCTTCAATATATCCACGGCGCAGTCGCTGAGATCGTAAAATTCAAAGTCCTCGGGAAAGTACGATGCCGAAAATTCCCGGAACGTCCGCTGCCCTAAAATTCCGTTCAGGCGCGTGGCCAAAGTGGATTGAATCAGGCAGTCCTCGTTCGGGTATACGCGCATCAACTCTTCCATAAGCGGCGGAACCATGCGCAGAAAACGTTTCTGACACCATTTTTCCGCTCGATAAAATGTTTTGTACATAGCGAACTTGACGCGGCTCCCGCAGCCCAAACGCAGCTCGTAACGCGCGATTGCCGCCTCGACCAGGCGCTTTTCAAATTCGTTTTTCACGAAAACACGCAAAACGCGCGAAGCGTGTTGAGAAAACGAACCGTCCCGGCAGCCGCAGCGCGTTAAAAAAATGTCCAATAATTGCCCGTAACTGAGGGTCTGCGGATCATATTCGACCATTACCACTTCAACGTGGTCTCCCGGGTCTTCGTAAGTCGGTTTTTCGTATTGCCCGCCCCCGTAGCCCACAACTGTCCGCCATACTCCTTTTGCAGTGCCGAATCGCGACTCGAAATCGAAAAAACACTCCGCACCAAAAAATGCGGAATCCAAACGCCGCGGCATCATTCTGTCTATGCGTGGCAGGAAACCCACTTCCGATTCAAGCATTACGGCCAAACAAGCTCACTTCCTCGCAAATAACATCGTGGAAGACAATATCTCATAAAGCCGCCGCACACGCCAAGGCGGAAATTCGGTAAAGCTATGCAGGTATACCGCGCAGTTAAACCGTCACCTGAGCCCCAAATGCTTTCGGAAAAACTCTTCCATAGCCCTGTAAAAGTAGAAACGGTTTTCTTCGTTACGAAAGCCGTGTCCCTCGTCGTCCTTGACAATGTACACAACGTCCTTGCCGGCTTTTTTCACGGCCTCCACTATCTGGTCGGACTCGGCCTTCTTGACCCGCGGGTCGTTGGCTCCCTGCGCCACCAGCAGGGGAATTTTTATCCTGTCGGCGTGAAAGACGGGGGACACTTCCTCAAGGAGTTCTTTGTCTTTGACGGGGTCTCCTATCATTTCATATTGCATGTCGCGCATAGGTTCCCAATATGGAGGGATACTCTCCAGAAGGGTGAAGATGTTGGAAGGCCCCACATAGCTCACGGCGCACGCGTAAAGATCCGGAGTAAATGCGGCACCCGCAAGAGCGGAGTACCCTCCGTAGCTTCCTCCGTAGATAGCCACGCGTTTACTGTCGGCCACACCGCGTTCTATCAGCCACAGTACTCCGTCGGTTACGTCGTTTTGCATTCCCTTGCCCCATTGTTTGAACCCTGCTTCCCAAAAGGCCTTGCCGTAGCCTGTGGAGCCTCGGAAATTCACCTGCAGCACCGCCGCGCCGCGATTGGCCAGAAATTGCGCCTCGGAGTCGAAGCCCCATCTGTCGCGTGCCGAAGGGCCGCCATGCGGGATTACAACGACCGGCAGATCAAAGTTCTCACGTCCGACGGGCAGAGTGAGGTACCCGTTTATGTCGAGGCCGTCTCGAGACTTGAACCTGATCGGCGTCATGGGAGCCATATGGGCCTCTTCCAGCCAAGGCGCCAGTTCCGCAAGAACGTCTGTTTCCCCCGTCTCCTTGTCGTACAGGTAATAAGTACCTCGCGTCCTGTCGCTGTACGTCGCGAAAATTAGGCGCCTTTCCTCGTCGTCCATGCCTGTTACGGCTACGTCATACCCGGGGAATTTGTCTTCCAGGATCTCTTGGAGCTTCTTGCGCTCTTCATCGAAGAAATGGTAGCGCGACTTGTCGGTGGTGTAGACCACGCCGGTGATTACCTTGCGCTTTTTCGAGGAAATCAGGCGGCTGACGTCCACCTCGGGATGCTCGTATACGAGGTCAAGGACTTTGTTGTCATCCGGGTCGAAGGTGTATACAGCGGTCTTGTCCCGGTCCAGATTGGAGGCGATGTAGATAAGCTTGTTGTCGTAACTGAATATAAGAGGTGAAAAATAGTCTTTGAAACTTGTCGTGATAA
>WRKN01000074.1 GCA_009778055.1 Synergistaceae bacterium | reverse complement strand
CAAACCACAAAAGGCGGGTTCCCCCGCCTTTTGCGCGTCTAAAGCTTTTTGTCTGGTTCCCGCCTGCGGCTAACGCGAATCAATCACTTACCCAGTGGTTGTAATAAACCCTGCCAACCTCATCGCCGGAAAGGTAACTCGCATTCCTTTGGGATATGAACACATGGAGATTCTCGCCGTCAAAATGACAAGATGCGCCGTATCTGCCGTTTATGTGAACGGACTCCGGAGTGACAGCCGTTAATCTCTTTGGGTCCGCGGCGGGTGAGACGCTCCTAAGGAACCTCTTTCCGTTACCAGAGGGATTGGGCTCCGTAAGTTTATACACATACATATTGGTATAACGGCTGGTGTCGCCCTCCTCAAGAAACGCGATCATCCAAATATCGTCATCGACGTCCCGGAACAAATTCATATTGTTAAACTTCCCCGGAGGATTTTCAATTGTTATTATTTCCAGGAGAGTGTGATCCCCATTAAGATTCCCAAGCGAGGTAGTCTTATGGAAATGACGTATCTCAACTTGATATTTGTCATAGTTGACTATCCCGATTATATATTTTTTTGAACCGGTATTCTCCCAATCTTTATCGTCCCAATCCTCCGGGCGATAACGCAATGAGGGATTTACGTCTGTGATACCTACCGCGGAGTTCGTATACGCGTCTCCAGCTCGTTCAAACAATAAACCCTCCCCGGGGAAATTCGGTAAATAATGCGAAATTACCGCCCCCTTACTATTTTTACCGTGTGCTTCTTCCGCGGCGCTTAAGAGCAAATAATCACCTATAACCTGAACGCCGCCCGGGTGATTATAATCATGCCAGATTTTATCGAGCTCAGAGCGATGTTTTCCCGTTCCCGATTCATTCCAATAACGATAAATTACCCCGCTATCGAGATCGGAATGCGTAAGAAAAAGCTCATTATTCCAATATCCAAACCCTTGTATATGGTTACCCCAATTGTCATGTGTAAAGAGACCAAATGCTTCACCGATGCTTATCTCATAGGCCGTACCATTACCGGGGATTGCGTTCACAAGGGATACCACGTCGGCAGGCAGCGGCCCAATATGAGTATCTCGCGTACCGGAGCGCGTATCTTGCGGAATATTCGGCGGCAAAGCGGGGTAATATGTGCTGCCCAGTAACATCATTTCCGCGTCGGCTTCTTCATCATTGACGAAAAATCTAAAATCAGCTTCGAGTCCGTCAAGTTCCACTCTGACATTTTTGAAGCGGTTAAAATTTCTCAGAGCCTCGGGGCTGCTCTTGTCGTTATAAATGAACGCTTCCCTCAAAGTAACCCAATCCTTAAAATTTTCATCCGAGCCTTCCACATTCTCGATCTGAAACACTATTCCCACAAACTCGGCGTTTTTCGGGATACCGAATTCGCGCTCGGCAGGGGGAGAATCCGGCCATTGACGCGTCGTTTTGCCATCGGCGGCGCCGATGAATATGCCGACCCGGAAAGGCGGTGAGTCAAATTTTTCGTCTACTTCAGCCTTGAATTTTTCAAAACCGACAATACTGTTAAAAGTTCCGTTGCCTGAGCCACTGTCACCGCCGCAGCCCCCGGACATGATAGCAAACGAAAAAATCGCAAGAATTACCCACAAAACCGAAATTTTTCTCATCACAAAACTACCTCCTCGCGGAATATGCACGTCGAGCGCACAGCTAACCTCTTGGTATTAATAATATATCTTACGAATTATAATGTCTACGTTATTTTTTAAATTTTTTTGTGAAAATCCCCGGCAATTATGTACATGTAACGTTACATCCATTAAACTAATTATGCTTCTTGGAAATGGCTTTGTCCGGCGCGAAAATTTGAAGCGGTTAAAGGAGAGGATATAAAAAATGGCAAATCATTTCTGTACTTGTCCAGTTGCGCAATGTCCCCAACATCCAAGCAGTCACGATGATGGCTGTGACCCCTGCATCATGGATAATCTGAAAAAAAAGAAAATGCCTGCTTGTTTTTTCATTACGGTAAATGATGATGTCAGTGAAGTAACTGATTATTCCATGAAGGGCTTTGTTGAATTTTTCCTAAAGCATCAAAAGTGATATGAATTTGAAATCAAGGGCCTGAAGCAAATAGTCGCTGATCACCAACTTCAGACCTGGCTCATCCAACACACGGAGGGCTTTCCGAGCAACTTGCTCTTCACCTTGAAATGCTGCGATAAGGACGTTTGCGTCAATATATACCTTTTTCATTTTTCCTTCAGCTCTCCCCGCCGGCGTTTCACCTCTTCCAGCACTTCTTCTTCGGAAAGCAGTTTCATTCCGGCATGAACGGCTTTTGTCCTCAAGGCAAAAAGCCTCTTTCCCAATTTCGTTCGGGGAGTGAACAAGGAGTAATCCGCTTCTTTGACCGGCGCAATGGTTATCACTTCGTCCGTTTCATATATTTTTATCTTGTCAGACCGTATCATTCGAGGCAAAGGCTCAGGCAACGTGTCGGCGTTCAATACTAGGTCGTTCATGAATAATCCACTCCTTTCCCGGATAAGTATAACATTTTGGCTTGTCCCCGCGTCCTAGATCAAATCCAAGGGGGGCGGGATTGCTGTCCTAAAAAAACCTGACGAGCGCCACCGCGGCTATCCCGGTCATTACGGCGCAAAAAAGGCTCCTGGTCTTCCAGCCCACGATAGACGTGAGCAAAGCCGCGAAAAGATAAAGGTTGTAAAACGACAAAGAGGGAGAAATTCCGCTTCTGTCTACCAGGAGTTCGGGCAGGAGAAGCGCCGACAAAATGGCCGGGGCTATCAGCGCCAGCCAGCGCGTCACTATTTTGGGCATTTTCCGCCCCGTCAGCAGCAATATCGGGATGACGCGGGGCAGCGAGGTGACCAGCGCCATTCCGGCAATTATTACCCACGTCCCGCTCATCAGTCCTTACTTTCTTTCATGAAAAAAACTCCGGCCGTCGCGCCTGCCAAGGCCCCGAGAAACGCGCCCCAACTGCCGGCGTTCAAAAGATGGAGTCCCACGGAAACCGCTCCCCCCGCAACGGCGGCGATGATTCCCGCCTTATTCCCGCAGGCGGACAGGAGCAGTCCCACAAACATCGCCGGAAGGGCGAAATCCAACCCCCATGCTTTGGGGTCGGCTATCATCGCGCCGAGGTTATAGCCCACCGCGCCGGCCGTTGCCCACGTGACATAAGCTGTGACATTGAGCGTCACGGCCGAAATCGGGTTCAGGTCGTTCCGCCCCATGTTAAGGGAATGCAGGACAAAGGTTTCGTCCGTCAACATCCCTCCCAGCAACAGACGCTGCCATGTTTTCCAGGAGCCAAGGCAGGGCGCGACCGAAGCGGACATCAGCACGTGCCTGAAGTTGACCATGAAAGTTGAGCCTATGATGACTGCCGTTTCCACGCCGCTCTGTATCATCGAGACCGCCATGAACTGCGAAGCCCCGGCGAACACGAAAATCGACATTCCCAATGTGGCCCATAAGCCCAACCCCGCCTGCTGTGCTAGAAGCCCGTAAGCCGTCCCGATGGGCGCATATCCCAGCACTATGGGAAACGCCTGCCTAACTCCCTTTTCGACGGAAGCGGCGGTTTTTCGCGCGCCCTTTTGCATTGTCCGCTTTATCCATCCGCTTCAGTGTGCTGTTTCAAATTGCACACTGAAATGATCGTATTCACGAACGCTTTAAGTTCCGGGCATTGAGCAATCGCAACTGATAAATCTTGCCCCTCAAGGATTCTGCGGACATCACGCGTTTTGACATAGCCGTAACCATTATCTCCCATTTCAAATATTTCCCTGATATGACAGGAAGGCGGTTTGCAATGATTCACCGTTTCCGGATTTCCTGAAGGGGCTTTTTTTTCCTGCTTCGTCAATTCTTGAATCCTCGGCCAATAGGGCAGCAACCAAGCCTCGAAGTCATATTGGGCAGCGTGAGGATAAAACCGGGGTTCGTTTCCAACCCATTTTTTCATTTTGTCCTTTGCGTCGGACGCGTCTTTGAAATCATTTGTCCCTGTATACACATCTGTAAGCGCCAAGACGTAATCGGCGGGATTTCTGCTCCTGCCCGAAAGGAGGTTCTCTACAACACGTTTCAGTTTTTCACCTGTTGGAACCCGTCCGTCATAGGGGATAGTGTCCAGTCTCGGCATCCTGCCCGCGAGTATTTTCCCCAAATATTTTCTTACATAAGGCATAAATACCTTTTCGGTTTTACCTTCCACAATTATGGCAATATTCATGACCGCCCACCCATCCGGCCCATTCGCCACACTTCATCCAGGCTGTAATCGGCCAGCCATTCATCCAAATCCATTGAATCCGCCCAATTTGCTGAAGTACAGCCCTCTGCGTCTATGTCCATTACAACAACTTCTTTCGGTTCCAGGAATCTGACAAATCGATCCGAATGAGTGGCAACGACCAACTGAGTTCGTTTTGAGGCTTCTCGCATAAGCTCTGAGAGTATACTAAGCAATTCAGGATGAAGGCTCACTTCCGGTTCGTCAATCATAGTAACAGTGGAAAGGTTGGGGCTTTGTAAAAGGGAAGCGAGCCAGAGGAAACGCAGAGTTCCTTCCGACAATTCATGCGCATACAGAGGTTTATTGAATTTTCTATCTTTCCAGGTCATCGCAAGCATACCTGCCGCCACCGGAGGAAAGTTCAATTCCTCGAAATCTGAGAATGCAGCCCGTAAAGATTCGAGAAGCATGTCAAATCTGTCTCGGTCACATTCCCGCAGGTAATACAAGTATGGCACAAGCTCTTCCCCTTCGGCTCCGGGCAAAGCCGAAGGCGTCATTGGTTGAGGAAGTTTTACGGGCGCTCTGTTTCCTACGTCGAGAACGTGGTATTGGGTGGCCGTTGACAAAATTCTCCTCAATTCTTCCGGTTGCCGGAACATTTTAGGGACTTGAGCCAGAGACGTTTCCAATTTATTATGATCCCAGTCGGGACGGACAAATCCTTCTTTTTTATCGATATTGTAGTAACGGATATCTCCATACGAGGAAATTATGTGCATGAAAGGCTGAGCAAATTCGGGACGCTGCTGTGCCAGGGTTTCTTTTGAAACAGCGTAATTGATCCCTTCCGTCACGATATGAAGGGCATATTTCAGAGGCGGATATTCCGGTACGTCCATATCCACCGAAAAAGATAATTCATCAGCCCTGCTCCTGGTCAAGATATTTGCTATGCCCCCTAATTGTGACAGTACGCCGTTCAAAGTTCCCGAAGCCGAGGCGGATAAAGTTCTGAGAGCATCAAGGAAAGATGTCTTGCCTACGCCGTTGGCGCCTATCAACACCATAAAGGGCCTGATTTCCAAATCCAACGCCAATAATCTCTTAAATCCAGAGATTTTTATATTCTTGAGCTTGTGCATTTCACGCTCCTCCAACTTAGTTGCTCCTTTTGGAAAACTCCGCTTCCAGATTTTTGACTATGCCTTCCATAATTTCCATTGACGAGGCGTTGTCTTCCAGGTTTTCCAGCTTATCCACCATAAGGCGCAGCCGTACTTTTTGAGCCGGATTGAGCGCCGGCTCTATGGGCACGAGACGCATCTTCAGATCCCGTAAACGCTTGCCGGGCGCTTTAGCCGCAGCGGATTCGTCCGACAGGCGTTCCTGCCCTGCGGCGGCGTAAAGCGCGGCGCCGGCCGCTATGGATTCCTCGCCGCAGACGCTCAGGCGCTCGGGGGGGACTATCTCCCGTTCCAGCAGTTCCCGCAAAAGGGGAATACGGCTTGAGCCTCCCAGCAGTAAAAGGCGCTCCGGCTGGTGTTTGTCCCACAACCTGCCCGTCACGTTCAAAAGATGTCTCACCGAAAAGCGCGTCATGCGCTCCAGTTCCTCGCGCTCCACCTGAAAAACCGGTAAATCCCGGTTTTCTTTGTTAACCAGCGAAGGAGGTTTCCAATCGTATACGAGGCAGGAGGACAACGCTATTTTGATTGCCTCGGCTTCCAGCAGCAAGGCACGCCGGCGCGGGTCATCCTCGGGCATGGGGTCCAGCCTCAGCCTTTCCAGCAGCCATTCCGCAAGAACAAGGTCGATATCGCGGCCGCCGGCTTTCGCGCTCTCGATGCTCTCCAAACCCCGCCACGCTCCGTCCTCGCTTTCCACAACCGATATGCAGGAGGAAGCGCCCCCAAAATCCAGAATCAGGAAACGCCCCTCGCTTCCAAAAGCGATAGCGGCAGCCACAGGTTCGCTCACCATGCGGACATTGGTTATGCCGGCGGCTTCAGCGGCCTTGGTCATTACCTCTCTCCGAAGGGGCGAAAAACTCTCCGGCACGGCCAGCGCGCAGGAAGAAACGAACCTCCCCAGGAAAACCTCCGCGTCCTCCCTCAGCGAGCGAAGCAAGGGCGTCAGGACGTCCCCGGTGTCATCCTCCCCTGCTTTGCGCTTGACGTCCCAGCACACGGAGCCGGAACCTTGAAGGGCCAACCGGACGGCGTCCTCCCCCACAACCCAGTCCCCGTCCCAACCCACCACCGACGGCGTGGACGTTCTCCCCCACCGGTTGGGAATCATCACCGGGGCGGCGTTTTTGTCTGCTTTGTCTGCTTTGTCTGCCTTATTTGCATAGGCGCAGAGCGCGCTGCAAGTTCCGAGGTCTATGCCCACGGCGTCAAGCGCGGCCTTCATGCCCTCACCCCAAATAATCTACCGCCGGAACTCTCCGTCATACGCGCATTTACTTCCTCTCCCGCTTCCAGCTCAGTTTCTGAACGAACTGCCGCCGAAATAAAATTCCGGGTGTAGCCGGTAAAAGAATCCCCGTCATTTTCTTCTATCAGTACCGAAAGGTTCCGCCCCGCGAAGCGGGAGGCGTAACGTTCCAATAAAGACGCGCCCAGCGCCGTAGCGGCTTTCACCCTTTCGGAAGCCGCCTTACTGGATATCTGATCCGGGAACCCCGCCGCTTCCGTGCCTTTGCGCGGCGAATACGGAAATACATGCACCCGTCCCAATTTAACCTTCTCCATCATTTTAAGGGTATTTTCAAACGCCGCGTCGTCCTCTCCCGGAAAGGCGGCCATTACGTCGCTGCTGACGTGCAGGTCGTCGCCAAGCGCCTCCCTGGCCATATCGCACACCCGTTCAAAGTCTTCCGCCTTGTGTCCTCGCCTCATACGCGCCAGAACCGCGTCGTCGCCGCTCTGCATCGGCAGGTGCAGGTGACGGCAAAAAACGGGCGACCCGGCGAGCGCGTCCAAAAGCTTCGCGTCCAGCGTAAAAGGTTCAAGCGAACCCATGCGCAACCGCGCAAGGCCGGACATGGCCGACAGTTTCCCGACAAGCTCGGCGAGGGAGGTATCGGTTTCGCGTCCGTACATTCCAAGATGAGTACCGGTCAAAACTATCTCCCTGCATCCGCGCTCCACAACGCGCCGCGCCTCGGACAACACCTCGTCCAATGGCCGGCTTGTCGAGCGTCCGCGCAAAAACGGAATGACACAGTACGAACAAAAATGGTCGCACCCCTCCTGAACCTTCAAAAAAACCCTTGTACGCAGAAACGGGCGCTCCAGGGACAGGGAATCCCACAGGCGCTCGCCGCCGACGTCCCGCCTGACGTCAATGAAGTTTTTTTCTCCGGTTACGGCGGTTTCCAGGATGCCGGGCAGAAGGTTTTTCTGCCGGTTGCCCGCCAGTACGTTGATACCCATTTTCCGCGCCTCGTCCGCGTCAAGCGCCTGGGCCCAGCAGCCGCAGACGGCAACTATCCCATTTTTACCGCGTGAATCGACCTCGCGCCGCGCCCTGCGAACGGCCTGACGGCACTTCTTGTCGGCCGCGGCTGTCACCGAGCAGCTAACTATCAACGCGGCGTCGTATGTATCCGGCTTATCCGTGACCGTCGCTCCGCGAGACGCGAGTTCTCCGGCCAACGCCTCGCCTTCGTACAGGTTGGACCTGCAACCCAAAACGCTAAGCCGGATTCTCAGACCCCTAAGCGTTTCCCCGAGGCGTTCCACCTCGCGGCACACCCCCACCAGTCGTTTATAGTAAGTTCGGCCAGGAGAGAAAGCCCCGACTCGGAAAGAGCGGGGAGAAAGACGGCCCTTTCCGCCGTCGTCATCCCGGAAAATACCGCCGTTCCGAAGGGTTTCAGGAGGTTACTCATCTCGCCCAGAAGCCTGAAGTTGGTTTTCAGCAAAATATTGGACATAAGAAGATCCGCCTCCGCGGCTCCGTCCCACAGGTCTCCCACCCGCAGTTCGCATGACGAGCCGGGAAGGCCGTTAATCTCCATGTTGCGCTTTGCCTCGGCAATGGCAACAGGGTCTATGTCGCAGGCGGCAGCCCGCGCCGCCCCAAGTTTCAGCGCGGCAATAAAAAGTATTCCCGAACCGGTCCCCACGTCTAAAACCACGTCGCCGCTTTTTATAAACCTTTCCACGAAAGAGAGCCCTATCTGAGTGCTCTCGTGGTATCCGGTTCCGAAAGCGGAGCTTGGATATATATAAATCGGAAGCCGTTGGCGTCCCGATGCGGCAAGCTCCCCGGATTCGTTTTCTTTATCGAGTTTGCGGCTATGCCAAGGCGCCGCCACGACAAGACCGGCTCCGACCGGAATGGGGGGAAAAGCGTCCATGTGTTCCGTATGCCAGGGCCTGTTTTCGATTTTTGAGTGAGCGCGGACGCGCGCGCCCGGAAAATCTTTTTTGAGAGCGTCAAGCGCGGCAAGCCAGTGAGAAACGTCCCGCGAACCGAGATACACGGCGCGCAGAACCGTTTTGCCGTCTTCCTCGAACAACTCCGACCCCACGCTGCCCGACAGGTCCGCCATCGTCAACAACGTCTCCTCGGCATTTTCACCCGGTTTACTCAGGCTGCCTTCGGCCTCCAGTTCGACGCCCCACCAAAAATTACAATCGTCTTCGTCCGCCTTATCCAAGACAACTACCCCCATATCATAATAATTTTTATTGATATTAATATACCTTACATTGTCATCGCCCTCATGAGGATTTCGGCGGCTTCGCCCCGCGTAATCGGGCGGTTGAGGTTGGGTCTCGCTCCAAAAAGCCCCGGAACGCCCAAAGCGTCCAAATCAAACCCGAACGCTCGTGAAACCGATTCCATAAACACCGCCCGCGTCACCGGTTCAGCGCCTCCCGCGCTTTCTCCCGCATCCCGCCGCGCCCTGTTAATCATTACGGCCATCTCGTCCCGCGTGACCGGCTTATTTACTCCGAAAACTCCCCTCGTCCACCAGACGTTCCTTATCCATCGGTTGGGATAAGGCGGGGTGACCGGATTCATCAGCCCGTAGAGCCCGGCGAACTGAACCGCCTTGTAAAAATTATGCCTTGGCGGAACGTCCAGATAATTGTTGAGCGACAGGGTGACTCCGGCGTCCAGCAACACGCGCTGCACCCTGGCCGCGGGGATTTCCCCGGGCGATACGCCGTCACGGGCGGCCAGCGCGGCCAGCGCGCCCGCCGCCTGCCCTATCAGCATACAGATAGGCTGAACGCGAAGGGCCCCGGACACCTGCCGCGTCATCGAGAGATTTTTTTCGGCGGCGATAAGCCCCTCGATGTTTCGCGGAATCAGAATACGCAAAGGGACCTGAAACGGCCCGCGCGGCTGATTCAACCCTATGGAGGCGGCGCTCTCGCCCAGTTCCCGCTCCATGTGCGAATCCGCGTTTGCCGCGTGCAGATCCAGGCTGTACCTGCCTATGCCTATGGAGTCCTCAAACTCGTGGCTTTCGCCGCGCGTATAATTTTGCGAGTTACGCAGAAGCTCGACCGAGGTCAGGGTATGCTCTCCGACAATCCTGCGCGACTCCCGGACGTAGGGAATGGGAGGCATATGGCGCGCGATTTCCCTCCAGGACTCCGGCAGAGCCTGGATTATGGAATACGGCACGACGTTGTCGTACTCGTCGTCGGCAATCGACCAGGGTTCCTCAAGTTCGTTCTGGATGTAATAAATGAAGTGCAGCGTTTTGATGAAAGCCTCTTTCTCCATCCACGCGCGCTGGTCTTCATCCTCCAGGTATTTCACCGGCAGGCCGGGAATCGTCTTGATCACATGCCCCGGATAGTCGTTGCCCCAGTTTACCCCCGCTTTCGTGATGCGATTCCAGTAAGAGCGCCGCGCGTCGTAATAATGACGGGCCGACGAGTCGGGAAGCCCCCGGTACACGTTGTGAGTGATGAAATCCACCGGCAGGCGGATTGGATATGTACCCGTGAAAGCACCGCCGTCAGCCGTGACGTAACGCTCGTAGATACGCCTGGCCAAATCGTAGCCGGGCAGAGGCTCCGTGACCCTGAGCCTCTGCGGGATGCCGTCAGGATATTTTTTTATTATCGCGACCCAGGTGATATCCTGGATGATGGCTTCGGGGTCGATGGAGGGAGAGACGGAGTTTCCCGCCCGATACTCCGCGCCGGCCAGAGGAATGACATCCCCGTACTCCGTCGCGTCAATCAGTACGCGGCATTTTATTTCCCGCTCCATCCCGTCGTCCAGCACTGTCACTCCCGTGACCGTGTTTCCCTGCCGCTCCACGCGCGTCACGGAGGCGCGTAAAAGTATGTCGAGCGGCTGTGTGCTGGAAGCCCGCGCCTCCGCGGTCATTTCATACAACATTCTCTCCCCTGTAAAAGGCTCGAAGGCGATGCTTCTCCTGTTCCAGTAGCACGTCCCCATTGATTTTCCCAACCCGTCGTAATAGCTCCCTACCTTGGCGATAAACTCGCGGTACAGCCCGCTGCGCGTGGGGAGCAGGTCGTCCATATTGGAAACCCCTGCGGCGACAGCCTGCCCGCCTATCCAAGCGCTAGGCTCGACCACCAGGA
>WRKN01000073.1 GCA_009778055.1 Synergistaceae bacterium | reverse complement strand
TGGACCCCCATGCCATGCTGAGCGGCAACGACTCTTATAACGCCCTGAAGGCCGCCGGAGACCTTTTCATAACCGGTCCCACCGGCACAAACGTCAACGACCTGTTCCTGATGCTGGTTGAATAAAACAAAGGGGCCTGATCGGCCCCCTTACACTGCGTATAAATGGCGGGGAAGCTAGGCTTCCCTTTGTCTTTTAAGTTTCGACATGATTTTTTCCGCCTCTTCCTCATTCCGCAGCAGCAGCATCAATTTTTGTAATATCTGCTCTTTTGTATCCGTGTCGTAGACCATCATCATGAACATTTTTATCATGCCGTCCCATTGATTATCGGTCATCATAGTTAGGGGTCTTCCGTGTTCTCAGGAAGAGCGGCAGGCACAACAACGCCATCCCAATTCCCCAGCCGACACCACATCCGCTGCCGCCGCCAGTTTTGTCCCCGCCGCCTCCTCCCCCGCCGCCTGACGTTTCAGCGGTGACGAAAAATCCAAGCGTCCATTCGCCGTCCACGTTGCCGTCTCCTATGTAGATGTACTGAACCGTGTCGTGTTCCACAACCTGAACAAAGGCCGTCTTCCCGGAATTCCGGCTTTCAGCGTCGGCCAGCAGCACCATGAAGTCCACATACAAATAATCTTGCCCATTTTCAGTATACGTAAATGCCTGAATACAATCCTCAACCTTCTTTCCTCGGTTTTTCAGGGCGTCGAAAAGGTTTGCGTACAATTCGTTTGTGTTTTGAGAGTAAAGCCATATGGTGCAGATATTGGGCAGCGCGGCGGCCAAGTTGCCACCGTTCTCGGCGTTTATTACGTTATTCCACCTTCCGGCGATGTCGAGACGCGAGATGCGCATCCGCACACGCATGGGCAAAAGGGCCACTTCTCCGGGGTTATTGGCCACTCCGGTGGCGTCGGCCGAGATAATGAACGAGTTTGAGTCGAAGGCTTCCGCTCCGAAATAACGGTACTCAACCCCTTCGAAAGGATAATCATCCGCCGGCATTACCACCGAACTGCCTCCTTTGGCATGTTGGGCTATCTCTTTTTCAGTAGCGTTCCCGGGGGACTCGAAATTATTTTCTACTCTGAAAGCGCTTACAGTCCAAGACGGATCGTCAACAGAATCGTAAAGGCTCATGCCCCCCACAACGCGGTAGGTAAGGCGCAGGCTGTGCAGCGCGCCGGAAGCCTGCTGAGGGAACGGGTAAAGCTGGATTAAATCACGGGTTCCATATGTCATGTCCATCGAAATATTCGCGTACGTGGTTACCAATCCAGGCGCTATCTGGCTCTGAGGATCAAACCATATCTGCCTTGGCAGAGTCCCGTAGAGATCAGGCGTCAGGTCGTACTCCCAATGCGACGGTGGCATAATTGGCGGTTGTATGTCGTAACGCTGCCAGAGGTAACGCACACCGCTTCTGTTTGTAATTTGCGCGGTTAGATTGTATTTGGCTTGCTGGTCTCGGTCTATCACGACAAGGGTTCCCAAGTCGCGAGTCGCGTCCGCGCCGACTCCCCAACGGAATTTCTTGCGGGTGACCGGATTATTTTTATCGTCAAAAATGGTCATGTCAAGGTAGAGTTCACTGCCGCGCAACGCCGCCGTACTGTCGGAAACGTTTGCCACAATCAGGGGTATATTGATCGATTGGCGGTAGCCGCTCCCGTCACTCTGACGGAAAGTCAGGTAACCAAGCCTGCTTCCGTAACTTCGCGGTGAGTTAGCCTTAAACGACAACCGCCATGCGTTACCTGAGGGCTGTACAGGAACAGTGGTATTAGTGACATTGTATCCCGGTACGTTGGCTAGCACGTCCATAGAGTGCCCGGCTATGTTGCTACAGAACAGGTCTAGAACACCGTTTCCCTCTTTTATTATGAGACCTATGGATTGTATAGCTCCTCCATGTCCGTCGTTTAGGTAAATGCTGCTGAAATTGGGCAACAGGTCGGCCGATGTATTCATCGACCGCTCAGACGACCACGGTACAATATCATTTTCAGGTAACGCCCCACCGTAAGTGGCGGGCCATTGCGTATCATCATCATCATCATCCGTATACGTTACGGCGAACCACTGTGGACCTACCGGGATATGAGGCCCGTCCCATTTACTGACGTCCCCGATCTCATACTCATATGGATTCTGATCCGCTCCTTCTGCTTCCGCCCCAAAACCCCACACGCACAACAAAAGCACAAAAAACTTCACCAACACATTTCTCATTTCCCAGTACCTCGCATCTCGCTGCGCCACAGGAACTGTTGTGCAGAGGCTGCTTCCCCGCTGAGAGGTATCTCGACCCATCCCCACGGCGTGGCGAGGATGAAGCGGAGGACGATGCCCTGCTCAGCCAGTGCGTTGACGTGAGCGGCATAATGTATAGTATCTCCGAAAACAAAGGTATCGCTGACAACCCATACGCGCTTGCAGTTTTCCCGGTTGAAAAGAGCCGCGTAATCAATGGCGGTTCTTACGCCGCACTCGTAGTCCGACGCGTTTACGCTCACCACCAGAACGTCGGCGCGCCCTTCCGGGCGGCGCGTGTTGGGGATGAGGTCGACATACTGTTCCAGGCACTCCAGGTCGCTGAAAAGTTTCTCGATGTCTATTTCGCCGCCGTCCTCGAACATCGCGGTGACGGGATCCATGCCCTGATCGGCCGGAGCGCTCACCGTGTCGAGCATCCAAGCCTGTATCCTGGATATGGCGTCGAGAATATACTGAGGGTATTCCGTTTCCTCAATTACGGAAAGCAGCTCATTTACCGTGAGATCGTGTCCCATGCGTTTTTTGCTGTTTTTGTCGCTTCCGCCGAAATAAATCATAGCCGCCCTCCAATCGTCAACTCAGGCCGTTGCACTGAAATCATGCCTTGAATATACCTTTGGCGATGATCAATAAACTTCCCGCGACGGTCATCAAAAGAGAATGAAGCTCGCTCGCCCACAGAACCTTAACGTCAAATGGGCCGGATATTCGTACGCCCGGCCAGCCTGATGAAAATTTAGGGAAAAAACTTCCTGTAATATCTCTGTACCGGCTGTATTCGCCCCCGAATTTTTCCAGGAGAAAAGATTCCTCATGGGGAACGATGAGCACAGTATACAACAAAACAAAAGTTATAACAAAAATAACGGCGGCCAAAGGAGCGGCCATTATGCTCCATCCCAGGCCGATCAAGGCGTTGCCTATGTAAAGGGGGTTTCTGACGAAGGCGTAAGGCCCCCACGTTGTAAGTGAAAGCGCGCCGACACGTTCTCCTCTGTAACGGCCTATGCACCCGGCGGCCCAGAAGCGGAGCGCCTGACCCAGAATAACGAAGGGAAGGCCGCCCGCGACGGACAGTTTCGTCGGATACGCCATAAAAAGGATCACGGCAAACAGAAGCGTCCATATCCCTCCCCTAAGATGAAAGGCTTTTGCCCTGATGGATTTCATGTCCGGCAATGTATGACGCCCTGCTTTGCGTTATTGGGTGGAAGAGGCGAGGTCGCGCAGCCTTTGAACGTGCGCCGAAAATTTTTCGATCTCCGGGACAAGTTTCTGGCGGACGCAAAGCGCCATCTTTAGATACTGTTTTTCGGAATGCAGGGCTCCCAAGAAGTTTATGCTGTCGCCGAGGGAGTTTTGCAGATCGCTGAAACCGAGGCCGATACTGTCGGCGTCCACGGCCAGAAGGGCGCTGCATTTTTGGAATACCTGCAAAAGCCAGTCCAGCCCTTCCGCGCCGTCGGCTAATTTCCCTTCCCCAATGGCCAGCTCGTTTTTCTCAAAGTGCAGAGCTATTTCGTCAAGCCCCCTGGTCAGCCTGGGAATGTATTTTATGGCTTCGTCAAGCGACTCCAGAACGAGTTCGCGCACGGGCCGCGACGTGAAATAGACTGCCAAACCGCCGCTTACGCCCGAAAAAGCGTCCTCGTCCATAACGACGTCATCCAGCCGAATTTCGGTCACAACACGCCCGGTCTCGGTCATACGGCGTCTGACCGCGCTCAAAATGGATAGAGCGCTCCCGTTGCCGATGTCATCGGTATACTCTTGCCCGTCGATGTACGTTTTCATGAAAAACCTCCTCGCTAACTTTTTTAACTTTTTCGCAACGTCATTGTAGCATACGCTCCGGCTCAGTTTTCTATGGCAGCTCCAGCGACGGGTTGGGGGTGAGGCCGGATTGATTCCGTATGCCGCGCTGCCACGCGCAGTGCCCGGCCAGGGCTATCATGGCCGCGTTGTCAGTGCAGCGGGACGGGCTAGGCAGGTACGTGTTCCACCGGCTTTCCGACAAAGCCCGGCGCAGCGCGCTGTTGGCAGCCACTCCTCCCGACGCCGCCACGTTTTTGATGCCGGTTTGCCCGACAGCCAGCGAAACCTTCGCGATCAAAGCCTCCGTAACGGCGCGCTGGTACGAAGCGCACAGGTCGTTTATGGGAAGTTCCCCGCCGTCTTTCAATTTGTTTACCTGCCAGAGCAGCGCGGTTTTCAGCCCGCTGAAGCTGAATTCCACCCGAGGCGTGTTTTTCAGCGGCACGGGAAAGTCGAACGCGTACGGATCCCCGTCTTTGGCGAGCCTGTCAATCTCCGGGCCGCCGGGGTATGGAAGCCCCATCAGCTTCGCCGCTTTGTCGTACGCCTCGCCGGCGGCGTCATCCCTGGTGGCCCCCAGCGTCGCGTATTTGCCGAGCGCGTCGGCTCGGACGATCTCCGTGTGTCCGCCGGACGCTATCAACGATAAAAACGGAGGTTCAAGGTTGAACTCGAGCAGCGGGGCAAACATGTGCCCTTCGAGGTGGTTGACGCCGATAACCGGAACGTCCCATGCCTGGGAAAGAGCGAGAGACGTCTCGACGCCGACCAGAAGGGAGCCCATCAGGCCGGGGCCCTGCGTGACCGCTATCAGGTTCAGGTCGCGTCCTGTTATCCCGGTTTTCCTCAAGGCGGCGTCAACAAGAGGAAGGATGTTTTCCAGGTGTCTGCGCGCGGCAAACTCCGGCACTACGCCGCCGAACCTGGCGTGATCGCCGATCTGGCTCGACAGGAATTCCGCCGTTATTTCTCTGCCGCCCCTTAGAACGGCAACGGCGGTATCGTCACAGCTTGTCTCGATTCCCAGGGTCAGGAAGTCGTTTTTTTCGGTCATCTGGCACGGGAGTGAGGAACTTCCAACTGAATTACGGAGTTTTCGTACCGCAGTTCCACCGTCTGTCCGGGCTTGAGGGACGGCGCGGCCACCGCCACCGTTCCGGAGCGCCCCGGGGCCAATTCCCTCTCCCAATATTCTTTTCTGGTCAAAATGTCGTCCGGCGTTATCGTGTAGCCGTCCACCGTCAATTCGGCCGGGTCGAAGCTCCAGTTTTTGACAGCCCTGTAGTTGAGCACCAGGACGTCGCGTCCTCTCAATTTATCCCGCGTTTCCCTGCGGCTGCTGTGGTAGTAACCGAGGCCGCTAACAACCCATTCAGCCACGTTTTTGTCCGTTTCAAGGGCACGGCCCAACCCGCGCTCCAGCCAGGTGACGTTCAGCTCGCCGCGCGCGTTGAGCACTATGCCGTCTCCAAGGGACTGCCCTTCGATCCACAGCGTGCCCGTGCGCGCCGAGAGGCGTTCCCTCCAGGCTCTTGAATTGCGGGCTTCGGCCGCGCGCTGTCCGTCCGGCATGAAGAGCAGCGCCGAAAAAATCGTTAAAAACAAGACGACTCGATAAAAATTTTTCTTCGTTTCCATTTTGAAAAAAGCCCCCTTTCCTGCGCATAAAAATAAGCCGCCGAGAATTTTAATTCCAGCGACTTTTTTCATTTGATTTTGTTATTGGCTGCCGTCGAGTTCGGGGCTACAGGCTACAACCCGTTATCCATTCCGTTGATGCGGTCGGAACCCTTTTTGACGCCCAGATCGACCAGATCCTTGCCTTTCAATATGTCCCACTTTGCGTTCAGCACCAGAAGGAATATAGCCGAGAACGCGTCCACACGCCAAGTTCCGCTTTCTTTTTCAAAAGTGCTGCGGATCGTCTTGAGCTGCATTGTGCCGCGGTCTTCCTCCTCCAAATCCGTTAAAAACTTCCGTACCTCGGAAATGGTGTCAACGCCCGACGCGCGGAATATTTTGAACAAGTACTGAAAACTCTCCCTGAGGTAGTTGGGAGAGGGAACGAAGATTGGGAACCCGGCTTTTATGGCTGTGGAACTCCATTTGTTCAGGGTGCTGTCGCTCTCGTTGAAGAACGCGTAAAGCTCATCCTCCGTGTAAGTGCGCTCCGCCGCGACAGATACGTTCCGCGCGATTTCCGGCTCGCTCGTCGGCGGCACCAGAACCGACACGTCCTTTACTTCCTCCCACAAAGACAGGAACCCCTCGTCGGCTTCCTCCAGAAGCGCGGCCAGACGAACCAGTTTTCTCTTGAATTTTTTCTCCGATATGGAATCCACGCTCATGTTGACGCGCGGAGAAATTGTGGCCCACGCTTCCTGCAGCACGGTGCGAAGTTCCAGCCTGAAAGGCAGCTCCTTGTACTTCTGCCACTCGCGCAGAGACGAGCGGTTTTCGGAAAGAGCCAGAGTATAGAGCACGGCGGGGTAACCGAAACGGAACGGGTCTTCCAGCCCGCCGGACGTAATGGATCGGTTGAAATCAACGTTGAACTCCGAGCAAATTATGTCTTCCACCTTTTGGACGTCTTCCGGGAACCTCAAAAGCACGCGCACCGTTACGAGATCCGAAATAGAACCAAGACCGTCGGGATCGTCGGCCGCGTAATGCGCATTCAGGGATTTGACCACTTCAGCCGGCGCTTTGGCCCAGCCTTCTATTCCGCATACCTCTATGTCGTCCCGCTCCACAAGATCCTCGACAAGATTGCGGATACGCGAAGAATACTCCTCGTAAAGCGAGAGCTTCTCCACATAGTTTATGCTCAGTTCGTCGATACGGTTTCTATCCAACTACTATCACCGCCTAAAGATTCAAAAATTCAGAGAAACCAGCCGCGTGCCGCGCTAAAAATTCGGCGATTTACACACACCTTTAGATAGTATAGCGCAAAACCATTCTGTTGGCTAGGCGGTCAGGCGCAGGTTGTTGACCGCCTCTTTCATCAGCCCCTAAGAAAATATTTGACCGCCCCGGTGAAAATATCCATCTCCTTGTTGCCGGGTATGTTTACGAACAATCCGTTATTGCAGCGTTCGCCGTGTCCTATACGCCCAAATACCCGCCCGTCCGGAGAGGTGAGCGCTTCAATCCCACCCAGGTCCGCGAATTCCGTCGCGATTTGGCCATTTAGCTCCAACGTGCGGACAAGGATTAGATCAGCCGTGAAGCGGATGTTTTCACTGGAAACGGGCACGACGGCGGGGTAGCCTGTCTCAAATTCACTAAGCCAGGGAGACATGTTTGACACAACCCGGACGTTTGCCATTATAGATTGATGGCTCCCGATTTTATCGCCTGTCAGAGCCATTAATATTTCATCCGGCTCTTTTATTTTGCCGTGGGGCAGAAGCCCAAGTTTCAGCAGCGCCCGTAAACCCGCTCCAAAGCCGCAGATCAGCCCGCCGCGCATTCGAAGCAAATCATATACGGCGGCGCTGATAGAGGAATTCCGAAACAGGGATACTATGAAATTCGCGGACACGCCGCCGCCGGGCAGCACAATGGCCTGAGCCGATTTAACGGCCCGCTCCAGGGCGCGGATGCTCTCCGCTATGTCGCTTTCATCACGGTTGCGTATCACGATAAATTCAGTTTTTCCCCCGGCTTTCGTGATGGCCCTTTCAGTTTCGTACTCCGAGTTCGTCCCCGGGAACAACGGAATCACAAATTTAGGCGACGCTGTCTTAGTGGCGGGCGCCGATATGCTCTCCATGTTCTTTTTTTTGAAAAAAATCGCCATTTCGCCGAATGAGGGCCGAAGGCAGGGATATACAGCCTCCAAAGTCTGTTCCCATTGGTTTTGCAGCTCCTGCATACATACGGTTTGACCGTTTGCCAATGTCAGGACGTATTCCTTTGTTGTCGTCCCGAGCAGGCAGTCCTCGAAACCGGGCAGGCAATCCGCCGCTTCCAGGATGAACCCGCCGAAAACCGGCTCCGCCGTCAGCGGCTTTACGGCGGCAAAACCAACGCGGTTGCCGAATCCCATCTTGATTACCGCCTCCGCCGCGCCTCCCGCGTCCACTGCCCATGCGGACTTTATTTTTCCGCCGGCGATAAAGCCCTCGACTTTATCAAAAAGATCACGCAGCGCCGGAAAATCCGGGTTGCCGAAGGCGTCAAAACCAGGACGCAGAAAATACACGTTGCCGCCGGGTTCCTTAAACTCCGCGGAAATGATGTTGCCGGCCTTCGCCACAGATACCGCGAAGGAAACCAACGCCGGCGGCACGTCAATGTCCTCGAAACTGCCGGACATGGAGTCTTTGCCGCCAACCGCGCCGCACGTCAGCCCCATTTGAGCGTCCAACGCGCCCAGCAGCGCGGCGGCAGGCTTGCCCCAGCGCGCGGGGTCTTCGCGTAAACGCTCAAAATATTCCTGAAAGGTGAGCCAGCATTTCCCCCGGCTTCCCCCCGCCGCTATGATTTTCGCGACAGATTGGATTACCGCGTACATTGCGCCGTGGTAGGGGCTTTGCGAGGAGATAAAGGGGTTGAATCCCCAGGCCATCAACGAGCAGGTGGATGTATTTTCCCCCAGTCCGACTGGCACGGGCAGCTTTGCCGCCATGACCTGAGACGGGGTGAGCTGATACGCGCCGCCGAAAGGCGCAAGCATGGTCGCCGCGCCCGCGCTGTAGTCAAAGCGTTCTGTAAGCCCCTTTTGCGAGCAGACGGATAAATCCCCCATAAACGCGATAAGGTCGTCTCCGTTTAACTCCGGGTATGTCCTATCTTCCAAAACGGGGGAGGAAATTGAAACGGACGCGCGCTTTGACGCGCCGCTGGAGCTAAGGAAGGAACGCGCCAGGCTTACGATGGCTTTACCCCTCCAGGTAAGCGTCATTCGCGGTTCCTCTGTTACGACGGCCACAACCACAGCGTCAAGGTTTTCGGCGGCGGCAAGCTCAACGAACCTGGCGGCGTCGCTTTCAGCCACAACGATGGCCATACGCTCCTGGCTTTCGCTGATGGCAAGTTCCGTTCCGTTAAGTCCGTCGTATTTCACCGGCACTTTGTCCAAATCAACGCTAATTCCGTCCGCAAGCTCGCCTATGGCAACGCTTACCCCACCCGCGCCAAAATCGTTGCAACGCTTAATCAGCCTCGTTGCCTCCGGGTTACGGAACAGGCGCATGATTTTGCGCTTTTCTACGGCGTCGCCCTTTTGAACTTCAGCGCCGCCGGTTTCCAATGAACTGACCGTGTGGGATTTTGACGAGCCTGCGGCTCCGCCGCAGCCGTCGCGCCCCGTTTTCCCCCCCAGCAAAATAACGACGTCGCCTGGAATGGGGCGTTTCCGCACCACGTTGACCGCGGGAGCCGCGCCGATTACAGCGCCCAGCTCCATTCTTTTGGCGACGTAACCGGGATGATAAATCTCATGCAAATGCCCGGCGGCAACCCCGGCTTGATTGCCGTAACTGCTGTAGCCCGCGGCGGCAGCGCGGCAGATTTTGCGCTGCGGCAGCTTTCCGGGCAAGGCGGTTGTCGTTCGCGGGTCTCCCGCGCCGGTGATCCTCATTGCCTGATAGACATAACTCCGCCCGGACATGGGATCGCGGATCGCCCCGCCAAGGCAGGTTGCCGCGCCGCCGAAAGGTTCAATCTCCGTGGGGTGGTTATGGGTTTCGTTCTTGAACATGAGCAGCCAATCTTGCGGCTTGCCGTCTATGTCCGCTTCAATCTTTACGGAACAGGCGTTGATCTCCTCCGATTCATCCAAATCGGTGAGAATCCCCCGCGCTTTCAATGCCTTTGCTCCAATAACGGCAATGTCCATCAGTGTGATTGGCTTGTCCTCGCGCCCAAGTTCGGCGCGCAGTGAAAGATACCTTTTATAGCTGTCTTTAATGGATTCATCCTCGATGTCAATGCGGCTGAGTTCCGTAAGAAATGTCGTGTGGCGGCAGTGGTCCGACCAGTAGGTGTCGATTACCCGTATTTCCGTTATTGTGGGGTCGCGGCGCTCCTCGTCTCTGAAATAGGTCTGACAAAACGTCAAATCGCCTAAATCCATAGCAAGGCTTAGTTCGGATAGTTTTGCTTTGAGTCCCTGTTCATCGAGCAATATAAAACCATCTATGACAGAGGTTTCCTCCGGGGGTGCGTAGACAACCGCCAGCGTATCCGGTACGTCAAGGCTGGTTTCCCGGCTCTCAACCGGGTTTATAAGCCAGGCTTTTATGGCGTTGAAATCCTTATCGGAAATATAGCCCCTAAATATGTAAATCTTGGCGCAACGAGTCAGCGGGCGCGGCTTGACCGAAGCCAGGGATACGCACTGAGCAAAGGAATGAGCCTCCTGGTCGAACTGTCCCGGTAAAAGCTCGACGGCAAAGGCGCGTCCGCCGCCGAAATCCGGAAGCGCGTCGTATACGTTGTCTACATCGGGATCGGAATAGACGGCGTTTTTCATATAGTTGAAGGTATCCGCGCCAACCCCTTCCGCTAAATAGCGGTTTATCACCCGAAGCCCCGTAACGCCGTTTATATCCGGCATCGAGCGCAAATCCGCAAGCACGTCAGCGGCTTCATCCGCATAGGCGGCTTTTCTCTCTACATAAAATGACAGTACAGACATATTGACCCTCCCCATTTGTAATTTTAACTAGACTCATACCAAATCAGCGGCCGCAACGATATCTTTCGCGGCCGCGAATAAACTTGCGGCGCGCCTGACGGAGGCGGGCAAAGGCAGCTCGGTTTCGCCGTCTCCCACGAGGTACCCTCTGCATCCGCTGTGCCG
>WRKN01000072.1 GCA_009778055.1 Synergistaceae bacterium | reverse complement strand
GGCCCCTCTCGATGGCTGTCAGCACCCCCTGCCTCTACGGCTTCCCCGCCACCTTCATCGTGTCTAGCGAGGTCAGCGCGGCCATATCGGCGAATGAAGAAGAAAAGAAATGCGTCCTCAACGGTATTTTGTCCAAAATGCTCATCGGCGGGTTCACCACGGTGACTGTCGGTTCTGTCATTTTGGCAGGTTACCTGGCCAGGGTCATCGATACCGTCCCGGTCAGATAATATAAAGGAGGTTCCAAAATGATCGAAAAAATCAAGGCTCTGGCAAAGGAATACGAACAGGAGATAATCGAGCGCCGCCGCTGTTTTCACATGAACCCCGAGGTTTCGTGGGAAGAGGCGGAAACAACGAAGGTCATAGCGCAGGAACTTGAAAAGCTGGGGTATGAAAACATAAGGGTCGGCTTTGGCGGAACACAATGCGGTGTGGCGGCGGAGATAGGAGAAACGGGAAAAATGATAGCCCTGCGCGCGGACATTGACGCCCTGCCCCTCAATGACGAAAAAGACGTTGTGTATAAATCCCAAAAAGCCGGTGTGATGCACGCCTGCGGACACGACTCCCACGCCGCCATGCTCCTGGGCGCGGCGAAGATTTTGACGCAAATCAAGTCCGAACTTAAAGGGAAAGTACGCCTTCTCTTCCAGCCCGCCGAGGAACATGGGGTGAAGCCAGGCGCTCAGGCCATGATTGACGAAGGAGCACTTGAGGGAGTGAGCGCGGTATTCGGTATTCACTCAATGTCCCACTGCTCCACAGGCGAGATTCACTACCGTTCCGGCCCCTTTATGGCAGCGTCGGACGCTTGGGAGCTGGTCATTACAGGCAAGGGCGGGCACGGCTCAGCCCCGGAGGCTGCCGTCGACCCGAACGCGGCGGCCTTTCAGGTCGGGAGCGCGCTCCAGACAATAGTATCCCGCGAAATCTCACCCAAAGACACGGCGGTTGTGAGCATCGGCGGGCTGAAATCCTCCTCCCACGTCTTCAACATCATTCCCGAGCGGGTGGAGATGTCCGGCTCCGTCCGCACTTTCCGCAGCGGGGTGCAGGATCACATCGAGGAAGCGATAAGGCGCATAGCTATCGGCGTCAGCGAGAGTATGCGCTGCAAGGCCGGCCTAAAATACAGCCGCGTCATCCCCGTGACGTTCAACGACCCCGCGCTTACCGAACTGGCTCAAGCGACAGCCGAAAGCCTGATCGGCGCGGACAGCGTCAGGGAATCGGAACTCATAATGGGGTCGGAGGACTTCAGCTATTTCGGGCGCGTCATCCCCAGCGTTTACGTCTTCCTCGGGGTCGGCAATCCCGAAAAGAACAGCGGCTTCCCTCACCACTCGCCCAAATTCGACGTGGACGAGTCCGCCCTGTACCTGGGAGCGGCCATGCACGCCGGCTTCGCGTGGAATTTCCTTGAAAAGCCATGAAATCTTTCGATATTAAAGAACGCGCAAAAGCGATTAACGGCAAGATTGTCGAGTGGCGGAGGCATATCCACGCCAACCCGGAACTGGGGATGGAATTGCCCAAGACCGAGGCTTTCGTCGCGCGAAATTTGAAGGAAATGGGAGTCGAAAAAATCCGTCAAGGCGTTGCCGGACACGGAATAACCGCGCTGATCGAAGGGGAAAAACCGGGGAAAATCCTGGGGATACGCGCCGACATGGACGCCTTGAACATGGCGGAGGACACCGGCCTCCCATTCGCCGCGAAAAACGGATGGATGCACGCGTGCGGGCACGACGCGCACACGGCTATGCTTCTTGGCGCCGCGGAGATGCTGATGCAGCGCCGGGATGAACTGAAAGGCTCGGTGAAGCTGATTTTCCAGCCCTCCGAAGAAGATGGAGCCGGCGCCGCCGCCATGATCAGGGAAGGCGTCATGGACGACCCCAAAGTGGACGCCATTATAGGGCTGCACACCGGAAACCTCTGGAAAGGCGCGGCGGCGGGAGAGATCGGTTACCGCTTCGGTCCTATGATGGCCGCCGTGGACTGGGTCACCGCGACATTCAACGGCAAGGGAGGCCACGGCGCGACGCCGCACCTCACCATAGATCCCATTTCCATCGCGTGCCAGGCGCAAACGATACTTCAGACAATCGTAAGCCGCGAGGTCAGCCCGACGGACTCGGCCATCCTTTCCATCTGCATGATTCAGGGAGGGACGGCCGCCAACGTCATAGCCCCAAGCTGCACGATGAAAGGAACCCTTCGTTCCCTGACCCCCGAGGGGCGCAAATATTTGCAGGATCGTTTCACTCAGGTGTGCGAGGATACAGCGCGCGCGATGCGCGGCAGCGCGGCGGTGGAAGTAGTCAACGCGCCCCCGGCGCTCATCAACGACCGGGACATGACGGAAAAACTGCGAACCGCCGCCGCCGATATAGTGGGAGCCGGCCACGTACACGAAATTCACGAACCATCAATGGGGGGCGAGGACATGGCCTTTTTTCTGGAAAAGGCTCCGGGAACGTTTTTCTATCTCCCCGCGACCTTCGGCGATGAGCGAGACTTTCCGCATCATCACCCGAAGTTCAATCTCAATGAGGACGTCTTCTGGATTGGCTCCGCGGCTTTCGTCCAGTTCGCGCTGACCTGGCAAATAGGCAGATAGGCAGATAATATAAAAATTGCCTTCACGCTGTCGGGTCTGTGTACGTTTAAAGCTACCGGCCGACTTCCTCCTTCAAGCGCTTGCCTTCGTGCAAAAGGGCCTGGAGTCCGCTGAAATCGTCGTTGCATAGCGCATCTCTGTATTTTTGGAGGGAAGCGAGAAGTATATCGAGTTCGTGCAGCAGATTGTCCCGGTTTTCCAGGAACAGTTCCGTCCACATTCGTTCGTTGAGCCATGCCACCCGCGTCAAGTCCTTGTAGCTCCCAGCGTGAAAGCCCTTGTACTCGAGGCCGGTCGGGCTTTTGATAAATGCGTTGGATACCAGGTGCGCCATTTGCGAGGTAAACGCGATTATTGCGTCGTGCTTTTCCGCCGTTGTAATGGTCAGCCTGCCGAATCCCGCCGGCGCAAGCAATTGCTTGATCTCATCGAAAAACAATATGTCGTCGTACACGGGCGGCACAATGATCATGGATGCTCCCTTGAACAGGTTCGCCTTGCTGTACTTGAAGCCGGACTGCTCGATACCCGCCATAGGGTGGCCGCCAACGAACGTGAACCCGTTGCGCTCGGCCGCCTGAAATCCGACGGCGCAAATTTTTTTCTTCGTGCCGCAGCAGTCGATGACCATGGCGTCAGGCTGGATGTATTGCCCCATCTCGTTTAAAAAATCGATGGCGGCATGGGGATACAGCGCTATCAGGACAAGGCTGCAGCGCCGCAAGGAATCGGCGTCCAGCGGGGCGTCCGCCGCGCCTGAAAGAAACGCGAATTCCAGTATGCTTTTGTCGGTGTCGTGCGCGTATACGAAGTGTCCGGCTGCCTTGTACGCTTTGGCAAATGAGCCGCCTATCAGCCCAAGCCCGACTATTCCGATGTCCATGTTCGCCTCCTTATTACAGTGACGCTACTACTTCACGTATCCGCCGTATCTTTTCCGCCAGGTCGGCGAATTGCTCCGGCGTAATGGACTGCGCGCCGTCGCACATGGCGTTAGGCGGGTCGTTGTGCACCTCTATGATTAGCCCGTCCGCGCCGCTGGCCACGGAAGCCAGCGCCATCGGCTTCACATAACGGGATACTCCTATCCCGTGGCTTGGATCGATGAACACGGGCAGGTGCGTGAGTTCCCGCAGTACAGGAACCGCCGACAAATCAAGAGTATTGCGGGTGTACGTCTCAAACGTGCGTATACCTCTTTCGCACAGGATGATGTTCGGATTTCCTTCCGCCATTATGTACTCCGCGCTCATCAAAAACTCCGTCAGCGTGTTCATGAATCCGCGTTTGAGCAGTATCGGTTTTTTTACGCGGCCAAGCTCTTTCAGAAGTTCAAAGTTCTGCATATTCCGCGCGCCCACCTGGATCACGTCCACCTGCTCGAAAAGCGGCAGATGTGCGACGCTCATGATTTCCGTAACGATGGGCAGGCCGGTTTTAGCCTTGGCCTCCAGCAGAAACTCGATGCCTTCGGCGCGCAAACCCTGGAAGTCATAGGGCGAAGTACGCGGTTTGAACGCGCCTCCGCGCAAAATAGAGGCTCCCGACGCCTTTACGCTTTCGGCCACATCAAGGATCTGATCGTGCGACTCTACGGAACACGGCCCCGCTATCACATGGAAATGACCGCCCCCTAGTTTCATGCCGCCGACGTCCACCACCGTGTCCGCGGGGTGGAATTTACGGTTTACGCTTTTGAACGGCTCGGTGATCCGTTTGACGGACTCCACAATTTCAAGTCCTTCCACAAGGTTGACGTCTACCTGGCTGGTGTCGCCGATGAGACCGATTATGGTCTGAATTTCGCCCTCGGAAACATGTGTTTTCAGTCCGCGCGCCTGAAACCACGACACCAGGTTTTCGACTTGCTGTTTGCTTGCCTCATGCCTGATTACCGCAATCATTTTCGTTCCTCCTTAAATCAAAAAAAGGGCCTCACAGTAATTTCCTGTGGGGCCCCATTTTCTCAAACGAGCCTTTCAAGCAAAACTATACATAATCTACACCGCCCGAACATAATTGTCAAGGCAACGCTTGAATCAAACTGTCAGAGGCTGCCGCCATACCGGTAGCTTCGATATAATTCCGCGATCAGCCGATAATCCTTATTCCCGTTCGCACTGCGGACGATTCCGATTGCGTCGTAGCCGAGTCTGCCACGAACGCCGCGGATGAACAGCAAAACAAAAGCTCTGAAGGTAAAAACATGAATCTGCTTAATTTCATTCAGCAGTCTCCGCTTCAATATTTCTTTTCTGCGGGGGGAGCGCCGCGCGCGCAACATTTGTTTCACAGGCGGCGTCCTCTGTATCCTTGCTTACCTCTATCGTCTGAATTTTTTTTCTCGCCGGCGGAGCGCTCGGTTACATATGCCAGGCGGGTGCATGTGAGCAAACTGGCTTGATTTTCCGGCGTCAATTTCCTGAAAAGCGCTATTGCCTCTTCTGAATAGTCCAGTATGACCACCTTCTCCAACTATTAACTATTAGTTGGGATTATATTAAGTAATTGATAGCATGTCAATTTCCATATAAGCTGTTTGATATTTTTCGTTGCCGTTACCCTGCATCTTTGCTATTCTTCGTGTGAAAGGAGATATGCCATGAGGGAGAGGGTACGGCAAGCGAGAAAAACTTTAAATTTGAGTCAAAAGGAGTTTGGGAAAAAGCTGGGATACACTCAAACCCATCTCTCGATGATAGAGGTGGGTAAGAGCGCCATAATAGAAAAAAACGTCATGCTGATATGCAAGACGTTTAATATCAACGAACACTGGCTGCGAACAGGCGAGGGAGAAATGTTTTGCGCCTCGCTTCATGAAAGGGAATTTCAGGAAATTTTCAGCAAACTGACGCCTGACACGCAAAAATGTTTACTGCTTATAGCCAGAGAGCTTTTAAGCGTACAGCAAAAACTTATGAGAGAACGATGAATTTGCAGCTATAGCACACGTCTCAGGCGGCTATGTCGAACCCCGGCAATTCTCTCTTCTCGTATATCGGCTCGAATCCATGCCTCAAAGTCCACAATCCGCGGCTCGAAGCGTTCCGGCCATAGGCTTCCGCGGGGTACGCGCCGTCCGGCTGTTGTTTCTCTGTTGCAGACGCCACATTCCCTTCATCTGTCTGGTTTTCTCCGTGGAGGCGCTCGAAAAGAAGCCCGGCCTTTACGAAGGAAATTCCGGGCGAAAATCCGGCATTTTCCTCTTCGGAGGCTTCTCTGTTTTTCGCGGCCAGTTCCTGCCTTGCGGCGGCGGCCTTCGCCGCGGCGCCCGCGGCCACTTTCAAGTCCTGTCCCGACGGGTTGGCGGGCGCGAGGGCAGCCCTCTGTACCTGCTCCATATTGCGCAGGGTCTGCTCCGGGTCGTCGCTTTCCGGGACGCTGATGGACACTTCGCCGCCCGTAACGTAACTCCTGCCGTCGGGGCCTTTGGTGTAAGAGTAACTGGCCGCGCCGGTCAAACCTCCGCCCGCGGACTGGTGCGCCGCTTCATGAGCTACGACTTCCATTTCTATGCGCTTTAGTTCACGCACAATGGCCTGTTCATCTCTGCTTAAGCTAAAGTCGCCGGAAATGCCCTCTTTATTACCTTTCTTTTCCCCGCGTTCATTGCCAGGCTCCGAGACCGTCTTTTTAAGCCTGGCGTCGCCTTTCTGTTCTTCGTCAGGCGGAATCCGCCCTTCTTCAAAGATCCGCGGGGCGTTGTTATAGGATGGCTGAAGGTAACCGTTCGACAACATGGAAGTAACGTTCATGAATTCCGCCTCCTTTTATTTTTTTATTATTCAGCTCTCGCATATCGCGCCGGCGGCGACCATGCCGCTGGCGGCGGCCTGGACTATGCCCCGGCTGACCCCGGCGCCGTCCCCGGCCATCCACAGCCCCTTGATTGACGGAACCGCCAGATTTTTTTCGAGTTCAAGGCGCAGCGAGTACAGCTTTATCTCCACGCCGTAGAGCAGTGTGTCCCCATGGTTGACGCCGGGCATGACGTGGTTCAGGGCGTCCAGGAATTCGACTGTGTCCGTGATGTAACGGTGCGGCAACACCAGGCTGAGGTCGCCGGGCTGGGCGGAAACGGTGGGTTCGACCATGCCCCGGTCGATGCGGGACCTGGTGGAGCGCCGCCCCCCTCTCAGGTCGGCCAGGCGCTGCACCAGAATGCCGCCGCCGGCCAGCATGTTGGCCAGCTTGGCTATGTGGGTCGCGTAGCCTATGGGGTCGCTGAAAGGCTGAGTGAAGTTTTTCGTCACCAGAATGGCGAAGTTGGTGTTGCCGGATTTTTTATTCTTGAGGCTGTGACCGTTGACGGTGACGAGACGGTGCGCCTGGTTGTATTCGTGCACGACAAACCCCGACGGGTTCATGCAAAACGTGCGGCATCTGTCGTCGAATGTAGGGGTGTTGTAGAGGCATTTCACTTCATAGAACTCGCGGGTGATGGCCTCGCACACGCTGTCCGGCACTTCGACCCTCACTCCTACGTCCACCGGCATGGACGCTATGGGCAGCTTGAGCTTGCCTACGATCTTTTCAAGCCAAGGGGCTCCCTCGCGCCCCGGCGCGGCCAGGATGTATCCGCCCATAACCTCCGTGCCGTCCGCAAAACGGATACCGACGGCCGCGCCGTCTTTAATGAGGATGTCTTCGACGAATGAGTTCATGCAAATGTCGCATTTGGTGGCAAGGTCTTCGTACATGGCGTCCAGAACCAGACGCGACACGTCCGTGCCTATGTGACGGATACGCGCCGGAAGAACGCGGAGCCCGGCCTGCGCTCCTCTGCGGATGGTATCGCGGGCCATTTCCCCGCTGGCCTCGTGATAGTTGGGATCCGCGCCGAATTTCACGAAGGCGTCGTCCACACGCTCAATCATCGAAAGGAGTTCGCCTCGCCCTATGTACTCCTCCAGGTTACCGCCGAATCCCGTTGTAAGCGTGAGTTTACCGTCCGACGCCGAACCGGCTCCTCCCCAGCCCGATACTATGGAACACTGGGGACAACAGGCACAGTCTTTGACGTGTCCGTTTATTACCGGGCATTTGCGCTCGCTGATCAGCTTACCTTTGTCGGCTATGAGGATATTCTTTCCCTGCCCGACCAGTTCCCTGGCGGCGAAAATTCCCGCCGGCCCCGCCCCGATTATAATGACGTCGTAGCGGTTTTTGGTTTTCGAGCCGTTTAAGCTTTTCATCGCTGTTTATTCTCACCGAACCTCTCGGGGAAAAACGCCCTGACGTCGTTCAGGAAGCGGTCGATTTGCGAGGGCGTGTTGATGAACTGAGGGTCCGCCAGATCCAAAAGCAGGAAATTCGGGATATCCATCTCAGACTTCACGAACTCGAGAAACGGGACGTAAGCGTCGTAAAGCGCGCGCCAGTATTCTTCCCCCGCCATCAGTTCGTCCTCGCGCCCACGTTCGTGGATACGGCGCATAATTTCGCCGAACGGACAGCGGATCAATATCATGAGCCGCGGGGCTTTGGTGTATTTGAGCAGAGTGTCGTAAAGGGTGAGGTAACACCCGTATTGGCTGTCCTTGAAATAGCCCTGCCTATAGTAAAGCATGGCATAAACTTTGTCGCCGAAAACGCTGCGATCCAGAATGTACTTGTTGTCCTCCGAGGCGCACAGGTACTGCGCGAAACGGGTAACCAGAAAGTTGAGCTGCATGGGAAAGGCCCAGCGCCTGTCGTGATGGAAACGGCTCAAAAGGTCGTACTGGTCGCGAAATTCCTCGGGCATGACGTCAAAACCCAACCGCTCGGCAAGCAGCTTGACTATTGTTGACTTCCCGCTGGCCGTCATTCCTTCCACGATTATCTGAATCTGTCCCATTGCTATCGCCGCCCCCAGTCCAGACAAAGATTGGATAAATTATACCAGACGGCGGACACGTTCATTACATAATTATGTAGGGGAAACGCTCATGCGTATAACCGGTTTTATGAGGGGTAAGGCGACGTGGAACCGTTCAATACACGAAGCGGCGGATATTTTGTCTCTTTTTGGCGCAGCATGGAAGCGTGCAATGCCTCGCTCGCATAGGCCTGTAATTTTGTTGAAACATGATTATAATAAATATAGTTCAACAAAATTTGCAGAGGATTGAGGAGCGCCATGTTTGTAGGTCGTGAAGCAGAATTGCAGACGCTTGAAAACCTGTATAAGAAAAATTCGTTCCAGATGGTGGTGATGTATGGCCGCAGGCGCGTCGGCAAAACGACGCTCATTGCAAAATTTGCCGAGGGTAAACCGTCTGTGATTTTTTCGGCGCAGGAAGCCAACGATAAAATGAATCTGCGTTTATTCTCAAGGACAATATACAAATTTTTCCATATATCATCCGATTTCCCACCTTTTGAAACATGGGACGCCGCTTTTAATTTTATTGCCGACAAGGCAAAAACGGAACGTTTCGTACTGGCCATAGACGAGTTTCCATACGCCGCGGAGGGAAACAAAAGCCTCAAGTCGATCTTGCAAAATGTTATTGACCATCGGCTCAAGGAAACGAAAATATTTATTGTCCTTTGCGGCAGTCAAATCAGTTTTATGGAAAATGAGGTTTTGGGGTATAAAAGCCCTCTTTTTGGCAGGCGTACGGCCCAAATGAACATCCAGGGGTTCAACTACCTGGACGCCTCGAAAATGCTTGAAGGGTTCAGCATGGAGGATCAGATAAAATTATATGCCTGCATAGGGGGGACGCCCCATTATCTGGCGCAGGTCGATACCGGAAAAAGCTTTGAAGATAATTTATCGGATTTATATTTCAACATTTCGGGCTATCTGTATGACGAACCAACCATGCTTTTAAAGCAGGAACTGCGGGAACCGGCCATGTATAACGCTATCATTTCGGCTATCGCGGGCGGGGCTTCGCGCCTTAACGATATTTCCACAAAAATCGGCGAGGAACGCTCAAAAACAATTAAATACCTTGAAACCCTCATTAACTTAAAGATACTGCACAAAGAATACCCTTTTGGCGACAACCCCGCAAAAAGCCGCAAGGGGATTTATAAAATATCCGATAACTGCTACCGTTTTTGGTATCGCTACATTTTCCCCGAAAGAGCCGCCATCGAGCAGGGCGCGGGCAAGGCCGTGCTCAACGCGGCATTGCCGAATATAAGCGCCTATATCGGTAAGCCGTTTGAGGAAATTTGCTTCCAGTACATGGTTCATAAGAATAACGACGGCGGATTGCCCTTTGTGTTTACCCGCTCTGGTAGATGGTGGGGGAATAATTCCAAGACAAAGTCACAGGAAGAAATAGATTTGGTGTTTTCCTCGTCGGATGGTAAAAAAATTATTTTTGCCGAATGCAAATGGCGCAAAGATATAAAAGACGTGTCCTTGCTGAACGGTTTGATGGAAAAATCCAATTTATTCAGCGGCTGCGAGGATAAGTATTACTATATTTTTTCAAAGGCAGACTTTTCGGAACAATGCCAAACATTGGCCGATAAAGCGGAGAACGTCAGATTGGTCTCTTTGTGTGGTTTGTTTCAGTGAAGGCTGTAACCGTTGGAAATTTCCCCCGGTTACAGCCACCCATACGCGTAGACCCAAATCCGCTTACATCACCTCGCGGATCAGTTCCAGCATCTCCTCGGCGGAGAGGTGCGCCGGGGCCTCGGATTCGTCCAGCAGGCTTTCCGCCAGATCTCGCTTCCACGAGTGAAGATCGACAATCTTTTCCTCTATGGTGTCTTTCGCCACTATGCGGTACACCGTGACGGGACGTTCCTGGCCGATACGGTGCGCGCGGTCGGATGCCTGCTCCTCCACCGCCGGGTTCCACCACGGATCCATGTGTATGACGTAGTCGGCAGCGGTGAGGTTCAGCCCCGTCCCGCCGGCTTTGAGGCTGATCAGGAAACAGTCGCCCGCGCCCGACTGGAAGGCCGCGACACGGCGCGCCCGCTCTTGCGGAGAGGTGGAGCCGTCAAGGTATTGATAGGAAATTTTTTCATCGTCCAGGTATTTACTTATGATCGCCAAATGATCGACGAACTGGCTGAACACCAGCGCCTTGTGTCCGTTGTCGCGCAGCTCTCCGAGTATCTCGGAGAAAGCCTCCATCTTCGCGGAGGGGAAATCCTTCTCCTTCATCACCAGCGACGCGTTGCAGCAGGCGCGTCTCAGGCGCATAAGCTCCGCGAAAATCTTGAACCTCTGATCCGCGGAATCAGGAGCGCTCAGCTCCTCGACGGCGTTCCGGCGCAGCGCCTCGTAAAACGCCTGTTCCTCCTCGTTCAATTCCACCCTGATGGTTATCTCCGTCTTGGGCGGCAGCTCTTCAAGCACCTGCTCCTTGCTCCGGCGCAGGATGAAGGGCTGAATCAC
>WRKN01000071.1 GCA_009778055.1 Synergistaceae bacterium | reverse complement strand
AAATAGCTAGGCACTACACTTCTCTTCTTGGGGTGTAGTGCTTTGGTTTACGATTTAAAAAGATAGCGGGTTTTCAGATTGGACACTATATGTGTGTCGCTCTATTGTCACGCTGCCGCGAAGAACTGCAAATTGTTCGGGATGACCGGCTACAAACGACTCAATCGAAATAATGTTAAAATAGGCACGTACGTTGCGTCCTTATCGGCTGCGGTAAGGGCCTGTTCATTTTGCGGATCACATGCTTCGGAGGGCGCTTTTATATGACGGAGGAAGTCAAGGGCGGAGAACTGTTCAGCAAAGTCGTTTCTTTGCCGCTGGTCGAGGAAATAAAGAAAAGTTATCTGAACTATGCCATGAGCGTTATTGTGGGGCGCGCGCTCCCGGACGTCCGCGACGGCCTGAAGCCGGTGCAGCGGCGCATCCTGTACGCCATGATGGAGGTTGGGCTCCGGCACAACTCCGCGTACAAAAAGTCGGCCACGGTGGTCGGCGACACGATGGGTAAATACCACCCCCACGGCGACAGCGCAATCTACGACACTATGGTGCGCATGGCGCAGCCGTGGAGTTTGCGCTACTGCCTGATAGACGGGCAGGGGAACTTCGGGTCTATAGACGGGGACAACGCGGCGGCCATGCGGTACACGGAGGCGCGTTTCTTCGAGCTGGGCGAGCTGATGCTGGCGGACATCGAAGAGGACACCGTGAACTGGGGGCCGAATTACGACGAATCGCGCCAGGAGCCTCTGACTCTGCCGTCCGCCGTGCCCAACCTGCTGATAAACGGCGCAACCGGGATAGCGGTGGGCATGGCGACCAACATCCCGCCGCACAACCTGCGGGAAATCGTGGACGCCCTGTGTTACATGCTCGACACGCCGGACGGGGAGGCCGACCTGCTGGAGGTGATGAAGCTCCTGCCGGGCCCGGACTTCCCCACGGGAGGAATTATCATGGGGCGCGAAGGCATACGCGACGCCTACCGCACCGGGCGGGGCCGCGTCGTGGTGCGCGGGCGGATGCACACGGAAGAGGGCAAACGCGGGCGCGTCTCGGTGATAGTGACCGAAATACCCTACATGGTGAACAAGACGACCCTGATAGAGACGATGGCGGCCGCAGTCCATGAAAAATACATCGACGGAGTGTCGGAGATAAGGGACGAATCCGACCGGGAGGGGATGAGAATCGTTCTCGACCTCACGCGGGACGGAGACCCCGACCTGGTCATGCGCCAGCTCTACAAACGCACACAGCTCCAGTCCACTTTCGGCGTCATAAATCTGGCGCTCAACAAGGGTTATCCCAGGGAGATGCCGATAATCGACATGCTCTCGTTCTTTTTGTCGCACCGGCGCGAGGTAATCCGGCGGCGCACCCAGTTCAGGCTGAACAAAGCCCTGGCCAGGGCGCACATCATAGAGGGACTGGTAAAAGCTCTTGACATTATAGATGAAGTCATAGCGCTTATCCGCGCTGCCAAAAACGCGCCTGAGGCCAGGGAAGGGCTTGTGGAGCGCCTCGGTTTCTCGGAGGCGCAGGCGCAGGCCATTCTCGAAATGCGCCTGCAGCGCCTGACCGGTCTGGAGCGCGACAAATTGCGCGAGGAACTGAACCAGCTTCTCGCGGACATAGAGGGCTACAGAAAAATCCTTGGAGACGCGAAAATCCTCGACAACGTAATCCGGGGCGAGCTTACCGACATAGCCTCCAGGTTTGGGGACGCCCGCCGCACCGAGATAGCTGACGACTTCGAGAAAGCCTCCGACGAAGACCTGATCCCCGAAAGCGATATCGTCGTCGTTCTGTCGAAGGACGGTTTTCTGAGGCGGCAGGATCTTGAAAGCTACACGCTCCAGGGAAGGGGAGGCAAGGGGCGCAAGGGCGCCTTTGTCCACGAGGAGGACGCCATCGCCAACGTGGGCGTCACCCACACTCACAGGGAGCTTTACTTCTTCACCACCAAGGGACGGGTGCTGACGCTCAGGGGACACATGGTTCCCGAGACGAAGACCGGCAAGGGCAAGCAAATAGCGAAGCTGCTGCCGCTCGAGCCGGAAGAGCAGGTAGTGACGCTCTACGGCGGGGAGCTGGCGGGCGTGAGCTACGTTTTCTTCATAACGAAGCGCGGGATTGCCAAGCGCATCGAGCTTTCGGAGCTTGCGGACTCCAACAGGCCGAGGCGCGTAATCACCTTAGACGATGGGGACGAGATCGCGCAGGTGCGGCTGACCACCGGCGAGGACGACCTGCTTTTGATGACGGCGGACGCCAAGGCCCTCCGCGTTTCGGAAGAGGAGTTCCGCGCTATGGGGCGCGGCGCGCGGGGGGTGAAGGGGATGAATCTGGCCTCCGGCGACTTCATCATAAGCTGTGACGTCATTTCTAAAAAAACCGACCAGGACTCGGCCGACGGGACGTTGTTTGAAGCCGGGGGGGACATGAGCCACATCTTCATCCTGAGCGAGCGGGGAGTGGGCAAACGCTCCCGCTTCGACGATTTCACCCCGCACCACAGGGGAACGTCGGGAGTGCGGGCGATGAACCTCGGCCCGAAGACCGGCAGGCTGGTAGGCTGCCGGACGGTCAGGGAGCAGGACGAGATAATAGCCATAACGACGCGCGGCAGAATGATCCGCGTCGCGGTCGGAGAAACCCCGCTTCTGAGCCGCACCGCTATGGGCAACATAACGGTGCGCCTGGACGAAGGCGACCTGGTGGCGGACTACAGCGTGGTTCATATGGATGAACCGGCGGAAGGCGCCGCGCCCGCGTCCGAGCCCGTAACGGATAAGGAGTGAGGGGATTGAAGCCGGCAAAAGACGGGCTGCCGACTATCGTAACCTTTGCCGCTCTGTCCGCGCTTTTTACGTTTCTGTCGTGGTGTTGGCCCGGCGCGGGGGTCTTCGCTATTTTAACCTTCGCCCTTTTGGGTTTGGCGCTGTGGTTTTACCGCGACCCGGAGCGCGTTTTCCCGGAGGGGGAGAACGTCTTCGCCTCCCCGGCGGACGGCAGGGTAGTGGAGATAGAGCCGGCAACGCATCCGTTCACCGGCGCTTCCGTTAAGGTCGGAATCTTCATGAACCCGTTCAGCGTGCACGTCAATCGAGCGCCCTGCGAGGGCGCGGTCGAGTATATAGAGTACGTGCCCGGTAAAAAGCTCGCCGCCTTCGCCCCCAAAGCCTCCGAGGTGAACGAACGGCATTACGTGGGGCTGAACACTTCGTACGGGCCGGTTCTGCTCGTTCAGATAGCCGGTTTGCTGGCCAGGCGCATAGTCTGCCGCGTCAGGCGCGGGGACGTTCTTTCCGCCGGAGAGCGCTACGGAATGATAAAACTGGGTTCAAAAGTTGACATTTATCTTCCCGCGGGGGTAGAATTAACAGTTAAGGTCGGCGACAAAGTTTACGCCGGTAAATCTTCTTTGGGGGTAGTTGGCAGGTGAGATTTTTGAGGGCAAGGCAAAGAAAGAAAACCAGGAAGCCGATTCCTTTCAAGCAAATAATTCCGAACATGGTTACGAGCGGGAACCTGTTGTGCGGGATGCTTTCTTTGATATTGGCGTTTAACGGGCGCATTGTCCCGGCGGCGTGGATGGTTTTTTTCGCGGTGATTTTCGACGGTTTGGACGGAAAAGTGGCGCGCATCCTTGGAGGCAGCACGCAATTCGGGTTGGAGTACGACAGTCTGGCGGACGTGGTCAGTTTCGGAGTCGCGCCGGCTATGCTGATGTATGCCGCGGTGTTGAAGGACTTCGGCGGCATTGTTGGCGCTATTATCGTATCCTTTTTCGCTTTGTGCGTCGCGCTGCGTCTGGCGCGTTTCAACGTGGTGCACGTCCCCGGCCCCTTTCAAGGGCTACCTAGCCCGGCAGGCGGGCTTTTTGTGGCGTCGTTCGCCATGGCGGGACTGCCTCTGGACGCCATTCCCGGCATGATGGCCGCCGTTGTGCTTGCGACCGGATTTTTAATGATTTCGAGCGTGCCTTACGCAAACCTCAAAAAACTGACAAAGAAAAGCGCGGACAGGAAAAAGTGTTTTCTGGTTCTTGTCGCGGTGTCGCTCAGTTTCATCCTGCTGCACGGAGCTGCGCCTCTGGCGTTTTTCACGGTTTACATAATAAGCGGGCTTCTGCGTTTCGACTGGGAAGATTGGCTGCTCCTGCATACCGCGGAAGATATGGAGAAACTGGGAGAACCGTAGGTTTTGCGCGGCAGCCGGCACTCCGCCATCTTTAATCACAAACAAACCAAAACCCTTCGCCGCTGCGGGGGGTTTTACGTTTTTACATAACGCTTAAGTGCTTGTCAAAACTGTCTTTAGCTATTCTAACTTTAGGCCTTTTATTTCAATCTAGTATCAGAAGGCTTGTGAACGCCGTTGTATTTGTCGAACTGGTCCGACACCTGCTCGAATACGTCCACCAGGACGGGGTCGAAATGGCTGCCTTTTCCTTCCAGTATGACGCGAACCGCCTCTTCGTGAGATGACGGTTTTTTGTAGGGCCGGTATGAAACGAGCGCGTCGTATACGTCGGCTATGGCCATGAGCCGTCCGGGCAGGGGGATGTCCTCTCCGGCCAGGCCGTTTGGGTAGCCGCTGCCGTCCCATTTCTCCTGGTGAGTCCCGGCGAAAATTTTCGCGTACTTCAAAAAATCATCGTCCGGCATTTCGGCTTCGATCCGCTCTATGATTCTTACGCCCAGCGCGGCGTGTTTTTTCATTTCCTCGAACTCTTCCTCGGTGAGGCGCGCCGGCTTGTTCAGGATATTGTCCGCGATGGCTATCTTGCCAACGTCGTGAAGCTGCGACGACTGGAGCATCAGTTCTATGTCCCAGCCCTCCATCTGGTCCCTGTAGAGTCCAAAGTCCTTGAGACCATCTATCAACATTTTGAGGCCGTACTGCGTGCGTTCGGTGTGCCCGCCGGTGGTGTCGTCCCGGCTTTCCACCATGTCGGCCATGGTTCTGAGGACAGCGTTTTTCAGCATGACTACCTTCCTGGATTTTTCCTCAACCATTCTTTGAAGGTTTTCGTTGAAATGTTTCAGTTCTTCTTTCTGAATCTCCAGTTTTTTCGCCTGTTCCTCCAAGCGGAGTTTTTGTGACTCCACCGTCAGGTGCAGCTCCGTTCTCTTGCGCAAAAGCTGAGGCATGAAGGGCTTGGATATGTAGTCAACAGCCCCCAGGGACAGCCCTTCCAGTTCGTTTTCCGGGGCGTTCATGCTGGTGAGGAAGATCACGGGAATGTCGCTCGTGGCCGGGTTGGTTTTGAGAAGTTTTATCGCCTCGTAGCCGTCCATACCAGGCATGTCTACGTCGAGAAGTATAAGTTTCGGCTTGTTGCGCTCCAGCAGGTCAAACATCTTCGCCGCCGACGGGACGGTGAACACCTCGTGAGACTCCGCCAGAGCGTTTTTGGCGACCTTGAGGTTGGCGACGTTGTCGTCTACAACCATTATCATTGCTCGCTCGCTGTCCATACGCTACCCCTCCGTTGATACTGTAAGTAAGCCGCCGATGACTTTCGCGGCGTCGGCGAATTCCGAGAACAAAACCATATCGGCGGCGCTCGATACAGCCTCGCCGGTTTCGTCGTCCAGCGGCATCGCCGAGAGTTCGGCCAGAAGCCCGTCAGCCGTTCCCACATCTTCCGTTTCCAGAGCTTTTTTCAGCTTTGTAAGGATCGGATATATTTCCGCGTTTGACAGTTTTTCGCCTGTTTTTGCGCCTTTACCGGCGTCAAGGACCGCTCCGATACGTTTGGCCATATCGGCGAGCCGGCTTCGGAACTCGCCGGCATGTTCGCGGATAAACGCAATGTCCCCGCGCCTCCCGGCCTCCTCCAGCGTACGCGCGCTCTCGGACAATCCGCTGGCCCCTATGTTTGCCGAGGCGCTTTTTAGCGCGTGCGCGTGCGTGACAAAATCTTTAAGGTTTTTCTCGGCGTGCGCGGCGTTCAAAAATTCGATTCTTACGTTCACGTCGCGGCGGTAAAGTTCGAGAACATCCCTGTAAAGAGCCTCGGTGCCGCCGCTGGTCGCCATGCCTTTCGCCGTGTCCAGCCCTTCGATCTCGAACGGCGCTTCCGCCAAGGCGGCGGTCTCTCGCGTGTCGGCCTGCCGCGGGGCGGCGCGCCGTCCTTTGGGAACCCAGCGTTCGACCAGTTTGTTCAGCCTCGGTATCTCTATGGGCTTGGACAGGAAGTCGTCGAAGCCGTTTGCCAGAAACATTTCCTTCATGCCGGTGACTGCGTTCGCGGTGAGCGCGGCTATGGGCAGCTTCTCAAAATTTCCGCCGAGCGCGCGAATTGCCGCCGTCGTTTCCACTCCGTCCATGCCGGACATCATGTGATCCATCAGCACGAGGTCATAGTCATTTTCCCGCACCAGTGACAAAGCCTCATTCCCGCTGAGGCAGGTGTCAATCGTCATTTCGTAAGGGGCCAGCAGCCCCTCCGCGACCTTCAGGTTGCTTGCCACGTCGTCCACAATCAGCACGCGAAATCCCGGCGCGGTGAAACGGACGCCGCCCGCTTCGGCGCGGATCTGGATTTTGGCGCTCAGCTCTCCCATCGGCCTGTTGTCCGATATCACCTGCGGTATGGTGGCCGTGAACGTCGAACCCTTGCCATATTCGCTCTTCACAGTGATGTCGCCCCCCATGGCGCGGCACAGGCTGCGCGCTATGGACAGCCCCAGGCCCGTGCCCTCGATGGCGCTGTTGCTCTTTTCGTCAATACGCCTGAAATCGTCGAACAGTTTCGGCATGTCCTCCGGCTTTATGCCGATGCCGCTGTCTTCGACAACGAAGGTCAGGCATACCGTGTTTTCCGTCATCGGCTCCGCGGAGGCGGTGAAGCGTACGAATCCATCGCGGGTGTATTTCACGGCATTGCTCAGAAGATTGATCAGGATTTGTTTGATACAGCCCGCGTCACCGGTCATACAGCATGGAATGGCGGGGTCTATGTTCACGATAAATTCAATCGGCTTTTCCGCTGTTTGAACGTGGATGATGGTCAGCGCGTCATTGAGCGTGGAGGCCGTTTCATAGCCCGCGGTGGTGAGTTCCAGCCGCCCGGACGCGATTTTGGAAAAATCGAGGATATCGTTGATAATGCTCAGGAGAGAATTCCCGGCGTTTTTGATGCCCGAAATATATTCCAGCCCTTTGGGCGTGCCGTAATCCTGCCGCGCCAGCTCGCTCATGCCGATGACGGCGTTCATGGGCGTACGAATCTCATGGCTCACGCGGGCGATAAAGTAGTCCTTTTCCCTGGTGAGCCGTTCCGCCGTAAGCTTGTCCCTGCTCTCGCGGCGTGTGATGATCATCAGGCTGATAAGGACGATCAGGAGCATGAAAAAGCTGATCGTCATAGGGGGCAGAAACAATTCGGCTATGCGGTTGTTTACAAAGGAAAAAATTTGCTCAGTTGGGATCACGGATACCACAAACCACCCGGCGGCGGCTATTGGCGAGGAATACACCGCCATGCCTTTGTCCGTGGCGGAAAAAGGGTCGGCGGACAGAATTTCGTTACGGTATTTTTCAAGCCCGGTTTCGTGGAAGAAATTCCCCAGCGCTATCATATCTTTGTCGGGATGGGCGACAAAGACCCCGCCGGCGTCTATAAGAAACACCTGCTGCCCTTCCAGTAAAGCGGCCCCGCGGAGCATGGAGTTAAGCGTTTCAATGGCGATGGACTCCGAAACCACGCCTATGTCTTTTCCGTTTTTATCATATATGTTTGTGGACATATTCAGGACGACGTCGCCCGTGATCACATCAATGTACGGATTGGAATAGGCCACGCCCCCCTGCGCTTTTTTGGCGGCGGTGAACCACAGTCTTTCCGTGTTGTTCCAGTCCCGCGGAATGTCCCAGGGGCGGCTGAACACGGCGTAACCGCCCGGCTGGTTCCATACCTCGTTTGTCACGCAGTATAGAGTGGACACGTCATCCAGGACGTGTGAGACGTCCTCCAGGTACCGGCGGAGATTTTCCAGATCAATGGGGTTTTGGGACATAAAATGGGAAGCCCCTACCTTGATGCTCAAGAGCAGGTTCTCATGCTCGCGCAGATACGCGAGGACGCTGTCGCGCAAGTGGAAATTACTTTCGTTTATGCTCATTTCGACATAACCGTACGATATAAAATGAGATTTTCTGAAAAAGGTTACAGTGACGGACACGGCGCACAGCAGGATCAGAACCACGCAAAAACTCGTCAGGCGTCCCACGAAGGACAGCCTGTGTTTTGTTTTTTGGGCCTTGGGCGCGGCAACGGAATCTTCGCTGTTTTTAAAGGCCGAAATGAGCATAGCGCAGGCGCTGTAGAGCAGAAAGGCCGCGATGAGCCATTTCACCGGGGAAATATCCATATCCCTAACCGCGAAAACGGCGGCCAGAACGCCCAGAGTACCGCTAATCGCGCTGATTACGGTTACTTTGCGCGAATAACAGCCACTCTTGATGAATTGTATGCCTGCCACGGGAATTGAAAAAGTCGCGCCCACCGTCATGACGGTAAAAGCAACTTCCGGGGTCAGGCCAAGGTAATGAGCGACCGTCGCTGTCATGGGAAAAGAACCAACTCCCAGGTTATTAAGCACTCCGAACAGCAGGCACAGGCCTCCAAGAAGAATCAGCTTGCCTGTATCCAGCTCTGCCACGGTTTCAGGGGGCGGGGAAAAGCCGAAGCTTTCGGTAACAACGCGCAGCACCGCGACAATCATTCCACAGGCCAGAACCACTCTTATGGGGCGCGCCGGTATTTTCATGACGAAACGGGAGGATATGTACGCTCCCGCCACTTGGGCGGCTACGGGGACGAGCACTGTGGCAAGGTCTATTTCGGTGTAGTTAATGTAAATAAACGCTATTACGGACATCGGAATGACGGCGAAGGAGTTGAGCGTTCCCGGCAGATTCTTCGCCGACACCCATTTCAATTTGGAGTATACGGCGGCCCCGACGGGAAAAGCGGGAGCTCCAAACACCCAGCAGGCACTTATGAAAAAGGAAATGACACCGATCCACAATACGTCCCCCGGCTCGTGTTCGGCGCGCGTTGAATTGGCCGCCACGTCGGAGATCAAATAACCCACGAAACAGCAATTTACCGCCACAATCAGGACAAGAACAACTAATGCCAGCGTCATGCTACGTTCTATTCATCACTTCATGGTTTAATTTGTCTCGAAAGCGGCTATGACTTCTTTCAATTTTTCCCGGATGGGAATGTTTTGCGGGCACATGGGTTCGCAAATGCCGCATTCCACGCACTCTCCGGCTTTTTCCTCCGGACGGTCGGGGCCCAGGAGGTAGTTGTAACTGGCCTTATACCTCTCCCAGTCTCCGGATATAGCGGCGTTGTTGAGGCTGCCGAAACACTGGGGGATTTCAACGCCGCGCGGACATGGCTTGCAGTAGCCGCAGCCCGTGCAGGGAACCTTCATCCGGGCTGCAAAAAATGTTTTGGCCGCCCGGACCAGCTCCAGTTCCTTTTCGGTCAGGCTGCCGGGGAAACCGTTCGCGGCGCTGGCTATGTTCCGCTCCATCTGCTCCATATCGGAGGCTCCGCTCAGGAGCAGCCCCACTTCCGGCTGATTCCACACCCAACGGAGTCCAAGGTCGGCCAGCGTAGGCTTGCCGTATCCAGCGGCCCGGGCCGGGGATTCGAGTTCCTTCGGCATGGGAAGGGCCAGGCTGCCGCCTTTCAGGGGTTCCATAACCATAACTCCGATATCTTTGGCGCGCGCGTACCTCAAACCCTCAAGCCCCGCCTGAAACGCGTCGTCCAGGAAGTTTAGCTGTATCAGGCACGCGTCCCACCCGTACGCGTCCGCTATCTTTTTGAACGTATCCAGCCCGTCATGGAACGAAAAACAGATGTAGCGTATTTTTCCGGCGGCGCGGGCCTTTTCCATGAAGCCCATAACGTCGAGCCGCAGGAGTTTCTCCCACCTGGGGGCGGACAGCGCGTGCAGGAAGTAAAAGTCTACGCAGTCGGTCTGAAGCTGTTCGAGTTGTTCATTCAGGTGAAAGTCCATATCCTCGCGCCTGTCAATCAGCCAGCTCGGCAGCTTGGTGGCAAGCAGTACCCTGTCCCTCGCCCCTTTGAGCGCGCGCCCGACGAAAGGCTCGCTCGTGCCGCCGTGGTAGGGGCGCGCCGTGTCTATGTAGTTGACTCCATTTTCCAGCGCGGTTTCAATCATGGCCTGTGCCCCGGCTTCGTCTATTTTCCCGTCCAGCGTGGGCAGCCTCATACACCCAAAGCCCAGAACCGACAGCTTCTCCTTGACGCGCGGTAATTTTCTGTATAACATTTCCAGCAAGCCTCCGTATCTTCTTTTTGGAAATCGGACAATTTCAAGCTCATTATACACGGCGGGAACAATCCGAGGTCATTCTATAAACGTCAGATGTTAAAATATAGCGAACATTTTATTTCCCCCGGCGAGGTAACGTTCATGTTCATGAAATTGAAATCGAAACTGAAACTTTTGATGGGTAAAATCACAAAATCCGAGCGTAACGATACGATTTTCACCGCCGTAGCGCTTGTGATCCTGGTAACGCTTATCGCCGTCACATGGAGAATTTTCTTTTACAAAGCGCCTTTCAACCCGTGGGAACACGAAGAACCTCAATTGGCGCGTCTCACCGGCGCGGATACGGCTCTCTTTCGGGCCGTGAGGGGCGGCGGCATGAAGGATATCCTCCGCAGCCTGCTTGAAGGGGGCAGTCCCGACGCGGTTAACGAAAATGGTGTGACGCCGTTCAAGGCAGCCATCGCGCTCAGCCGGTTGGACGCCGTTCGGGAGTTTATCGAAACCGGACGCGGCGACATCGACAGCTACAAAACCGCCGGCAAGTGGGACACCCTCCTTGTCTACGCCGTAGTCCACAACAGGCCGCCTATAGTCAAAGAGCTGGCGAAATTATCGCCCAACGTCAACGCGCTCGACAGAAACGGATACACCCCTTTGCTGTACGCCGTAAATTATAACAATGTAAACGCGGCAAAGGAGCTGCTTAACGCTGGCGCCGACGTGAACGCGCCCGGCAGGGAAGGAGT
>WRKN01000070.1 GCA_009778055.1 Synergistaceae bacterium | reverse complement strand
AAAGGTACATACGCAACATGAGTTCAATTCCCAAAGGTGGTCGTCCCTGCTCTCCTTTGGGATAGAATGGGCGAATGAGTTCCACCCATTCTGACCAGGGAATAATCTCATTCATCATCTTTAAAAATGATTCCCTCTTCGTAACTCTTTTCCGATTGGCATACTCCATGTCGGTAGACGTCGCTTGCTGGGTCATTTTTTATCTCTCCCATTTTTCCAGTAGTTATTTCTTTTATCGGAATTTTTGTATAGAATTGAGAGAGTTAATCAGCTTTTCCTTAACAATACTGAGAAAATTGGTCAGCTAACCCTCCTCCGTTAAATTTAAATATAAAAGCATTATCGAAAATTTTATAATCCAAAATTTCACTAGATATCATCTATACTCCTGCCTGTCAAAATAGTCCATTATCCGCGTTTTTGACGATTATCTCGTAGAACGCCACTCCCCGGACACCGGGATGAGCTTGCAAATACCCTGAAAAATCCTCCCTTATAACTTGCTTCTGCCCATAGCTGGCATGGTACAGGCGGCGTCCGCCGAACAAAAATCCCATATGCGTCACCATAACGGCATTATCATTGAGTAACCACCGATATGGCGACTCGGGATAGCGCCTCAGGAAAAACACAACCGTTTCCTCAGGCAGTTTTTTCAGCAACTCCTCGTTTACCTGGGCCGCTGATATATAGGGAATAGATACGGTAAATCGTTTCTGTGCGTTTGCCTGGGCATAGTATGCCGCGTCTTTGACGACGATTTCAGGGTTGTCTCTGTACCATTCCGCCAGATCGACCTCCATTGAGCTTTCCGACGCGCCGGGCAAGGTTATTGGAGCGATAATCCCATTTCTGAGCGCGTTGGGTATCCACATTTCTTCCATAAAGTGATTTCGATTGAAAAAGCCGGGCGCGCCATCTTTATAACGGATGTAATTCAGTGCCACGCCGGGATTTTCGTATCTTTCCGCCAGCGCCTCTCCCACGTAAGTCGTACAATCAAGCCCCGGGGGCGAGCTTTCGGCAAGAGGATGAGACACCCACGGCCTGCCCAGGTACGCTTCCGCCGTATCCTCGGTCAAAGGGCGCGAAAAAGCCGGCGACTCACAGAGCCCCAACCCCCACATTGTCACGAACATCATAAGCAAAACGCGTAAAATATTCATGGCCGCCTGCCTTCCCGCTCAGTATTCTCGAGAAAATTATATCCCAAAATCCCGCGTTTCATGAGTCATGGAGCCGAATAGCAAGCCTGAAACCGCGCATTGTGATAAACTTTCCATAACTTGAGCTCCGGAGGTATCGGTATCGCATGAACAAAGCAACGTTGGTCGAGCGCGTGTTCCGCGCGTTCATGGAGTCGGACGGCATGGCGCGCCTTATGCCCGCGTGGGTTTCTCGCCCGTTCCTGCCGCCGGGGAAGCGCCTGGGGCTGCCGGATTACGCCTATGACGCGGGGGAAAGAGGGTACATAACCGAGAGGTGGATAGCGTCCACGACGCCGGCCGAAAATCCGATCCACACCGAGAACGAGGGCCTGAGCTTTCTCGCCACGGACCCGCCAATCCTTTTGAAGGAAGCCGTCGAGCTTTGCCCGGGGATGATCATGGGCGAGGAATACGCGAAGACGCACGCGGGGCTGGGGCGTTTGCCCAAAATATTCGACAACTGGGACCGCCTCCCTTTCCATATTCACCAGATGCAGAAGGACGCCTCGAAGCTGGGTAAAAAATCCAAGGAGGAGTCGTATTACTTCCCGGAAAACGTGCCTCTGGGGCCGCACCCGGAGACGTTTTTCGGGCTTCATCCTTACATCGTCCGCGAAAAACGCTACGACCTCATTGCGAAATGCCTGGAGGACTGGGAGCACAGCGACGCGTTTCTGGCGATGTCGCGGGCTTACGTCAACGTCCCGGGCGAGGGGTTCCACCTGCCCCCCGGAATTCTGCACGCGCCGGGCAGCGCGCTCACCATCGAACTCCAGGAGGACTCCGACGTATCGGCGATGTTCCAGGGACGGCTGGCTCACAAACTCCTCGACAAAAGCTCCCTGACGCGCGACGTCCCCCCCGCGGAACTGGAGGCCGAGGGAATGATGGCGCTGGTCCGCCAACTGGACTGGGAGGCCAACGGCGACCCGTACTTCTACGAAAACCACCACACCCCGCCCGTGCCCGTTGAAGGAAGCAAGCAGCCGGGCGGCGAGGAATGGTGGATTTTCTACAACACTCCGAAGTACAGCGGCAAAAAACTGGTGGTAAAACCCGGCCAATCCTACTTTTCCAAGGACAATGGAGTGTACAACATTCTGGTCTGGGACGGGGAGGGGACGTTCGGCCCCTTTGATGTGTGCGGGCGCAGCCACGACAAGGACGAGATAATGGTGACCCACGGCGCGGCGCTGAGGGGAGTCGAGGTCGTCAACACGGGAGCCTCCGACCTGTCGATAATAAAATTCTTCGGCCCTGGAGTCAACGATGACGCGCCGGTTTTGAAAAAATACCCATGAGCGCGGAAAGAGAAGTCAGGCTGGACACTCAGCGGTCGGCCCGCACGGGTTTTTCGGAGATAATATACTGCCCCGGCAAGAGCGACGAGCAGATAGCGGACATCGCGGCCGCGTTGAAAGACACGAAAGAAAATATCCTGTTTTCGCGCGTGTCGGAGCACCAGCACAGCATAATAGCCTCCGTACTGCCCGACGCCGAGCTGCACGCCAGGGCGCGCATTACAGGAGTGCGAAGGCAGGAAAGCCCGAACTACAAAGGGATGATCGTCATAACCGCCGGCAGCAGCGACGTACCTGTGGCGGAGGAAGCCGCGGTAGCCGGCGAGTATATGGGCTGCGACGTCAAGCGCCTCTACGACGTAGGGGTCGCCGGGCTGCACCGCCTCATGGCGCACGTTGACGACCTCCAGGCGGCCAAGGCTATAGTTGCCGTGGCCGGTATGGAAGGGGCCCTTCCGACGGTGGTCGGGGGGCTGGTGAGCTGTCCCGTGGTGGCCGTCCCAACCAGCATAGGCTACGGCATAAACATGGGTGGCATCGCTCCTCTTTTCACAATGCTCAACACCTGCGCGATGGGGGTTTCGGTCGTTAACATCGACAACGGCATCGGCGCCGGCTATCTGGCCGCGACCATTGTCCGCCAGTTGTATACGTTTCAAAACAAGGCATGATTACGCGCCCTCTTCTGGAGTGTATTTTCTCTGCCGCCAGCATCGAGCGCTGGAACGACCATCCTCATCCGGCCGTGTTCACGGAGCTTGGCAAGCAGGCCCACAAGATGCTCATCGCCTGGGTGCTGGGCAAGCACGAAGAGGACAATTCCGCAGCCCGCGTGGATTGGACAGCGATGATAGAGGGGGGCATTTTTGAGTTTCTGCACCGCGTTGTCGTGACCGATATCCGCCCCCCCGTTTTTCACAAGCTGATGCAGAACCGCGAGACGCGCGCTCAGCTCAACGAATGGGTGTTTCGGAAACTTGAGCCGGACCTGAGCAGCCTATCCGTTCCTTTCGCAAAGCGTTTCCACGAATACCACCGTTCCGAGGCTCCTGCGGAAAACGTGGAGCGCCGTATTCTTCAGGCCGCCCACTTCCTCGCCACGAAGTGGGAGTTCGACTTCATCCTCCACTGGGGCGGCGGGATGTACGGCATAGAGCAGACGAGGAAAGAAATCGAGCGCCAGACGGAGGACATCGACGTACCAGCCGCCAGGGAGATGCTTCTCACCCCCACGTCCTCCAAACTTTGGGGTTTCATATCGCTTGTGGGGCAGCTTACATTTCAAAAACGATGGGCCCAGACGCCGAGGATACCGCCAACCTCGGTGCTGGGCCATCTATTGTTCGTCGCGATAGTTTGCTACCTGGTCTCAATGGAGATAGGGGCAAAACCGCGCCGCGCTTACAACAACTTTTTCGGCGGCCTGTTCCACGACCTGCCGGAGGTGCTGACGCGCGACATAGTCTCGCCGGTCAAGACGTCGGTGGAGGGCTTGGACGAGCTGATTCACCGCTACGAACGGGAGGCGATGGAGGAGCGCATCTTCCCGCTGATCCCAAGACGCTGGGGCGACGAACTGCGCTACTACACCGAGGAGGAGTTCACGAACAAGACCTGGCAGGAAGACCGGGTGGACCCTCTACAGCGCCACAAAGGCGACATCCCGGAAGACCTCCTCGGCGACGAGTTCAACCCGCTGGACGGCCGCCTGATAGAGGTATGCGACAAACTGGCCGCCTACATCGAGGCGTCCATGTCCATCCAAATGGGCGTCCGCCCTCAGCCCCTGGAAGACGGAAAGCGAAATATCTACGACCGCTATTCAAGAACGGTGCTATACGGTTATCCGGCGGGGCAGCTTTTTGATTTGTTCAGGTGACCGGCGTAAGCGCGAAAAACAAGTGGTATAATACGCTTCGGTCTACAGGGTGAAAGGAGCATGGTTCATGAGAACGGAGTTATTGGGACAGGAAAAGAACATAGTCAGGGTGAAGGTGGAGTTCGACGCTGCGGAATTTATGACGAACTTGAATGACGTTCTTCGGAATATAACGCAAAAAGCCAATATTCCCGGGTTCCGCAAGGGGCGTATTCCCCGCAAAATCCTGGAAATGAGGTTCGGCAGGAGCAATATACATAAAGAGGCGCTGGAGCAGATGCTTCCCGAGGCCCTGAAGCAAGTCACCGATGATTACGATCTCGATATAATGGACGCTCCGTCGCTCAAAATCGACGATATTCACGAAGGGGAACCCGTCACCTGCGAGCTGGTCATCGAAGTAAGGCCGGAGGTGGAGCTGCCCGAATTCGGGGACATCGAGGTGGAAAAGCTGCGACAGGAGGTTAAGGACGAAACTCTCGACTCCATGATCGCCGAATTCAGAAAGCAGTTCGCAACCTCGATCCCGGTGGACAGGGCGGCGGGTGAAGCCGACGTCGTGTCCGGGACGTTCGTCACGCGTGTGCTGAACCCCGACGGCGGCGAGGAGACGGTCAGCGAACCCAGCGCCAGCGAAATAGATCTGGGAGAGCCTGGAGTCCGCCCGGAGGTCAGGGACGCCCTTATCGGAAAAAGCAAGGGAGACGAGGTAAACACGGAGTTTGACGTCGAGGCCGGATACAGGGACGCTTACTTCGCCGGCAAGAGAATTCGCTACGACATCAAGGTAGACGGCGTAAGCGAAAAAATTTTGCCGGACATGGGACCTGAGTTTTTCACGAAAGTGATGAGCGTTGACATCGACACCGAAGCCGATTTCAGGCAGGAAATGAAAAAACGCCTGCTCGAGCACTATGAAAACGAGGAGACGGAGCGAATTGGCGAAGAGGCCATAGCGGTCGTCATGGAGCGCTCCAGGCTGGACGTGCCGGATTCCCTTCTGGAGCGGCAGTTTGCCTACATCAAAGAACAGGAAGCGGCTGAGGTCAAGCAGCGTTACAACGTCAGCATGGAGGATTACCTGAGCAAATCCTCCATCAGTATGCCCCAGTACGAACAGGTAGTCCGTGAGAAGGCCGACGCTACTCTGCGCCAGACGCTGGTTATGGACGAGATAGGGAAAAAATTCGGCGTAGAGGTGACAAGAGAGGATATGGAGGCCGAAATTTCCCGTCTGGCCGCTTTGCGCGGAGTGGAACGGGCCAGAATGAGGGCTCATTATTACAAAAATGAGGCGCATATGTCGCAACTGGCGAACTCGCTGCGATATGACAAAATCTGTAAGCTGGTTCTGGAAAACGTCAATGTAAAACACGTGGACAAGCTGTCCGGCAAAGAACCGGTCGCAGAAAGCGCGGAGTAAGCGGACATGTCTTATTTCAACATTCCTTACGTAATTGAGCAGACCGGGCGCGGCGAACGCGCCTACGACATATACAGCCGCCTTTTGAAGGACAGGATAATCTTTCTGGGGACGGATGTGCACGACGCCGTCGCCAATGTTATCGTGGCGCAGTTGCTTTTTCTGGAGAGCGAAGACCCGGAAAAAGACATACATCTGTACATTAACAGCCCCGGGGGCAGCGTCACCGCCGGTTTGGCGATCTACGACACGATTCAGTACATAAAAAGCCCTGTCTCCACCATATGCGTCGGGCTGGCCGCCAGCATGGGCGCCATACTTCTGGCCGGCGGGACGAAGGGCAAACGCATTGCGCTGCCGAACGCGGAGATAATGATACACCAGCCTATGGGCGGCGCGCGCGGTCAAGCCAGCGACATAGAGATACACGCGCGCAATATTGTCAGAACCAAAGAAAGGCTGAACTCCATTTTGGCCTCCCACACCGGGCAGGACATCAAAAAAATAGCCACGGACACCGACAGAGACAACTTCATGATGCCGGACGAGGCGCTGGCGTACGGCCTGATAGATAAGATACTGGAAAACAGGTAGAAAGAGGATGCCATGAAAAAAAAGCTGAATATGAACAATGACAGGTGGCAGGCGTACTGCTCGTTTTGCGGCAAAGCGCAGGACGAGATATTCAGGCTGATTTCCGGCCCGGGGGTCTACATCTGCGACGAGTGCGTGAACCTCTGCAACATCATTTTGGCCGATGACAAATTTGTGGAAGAAGCGCGTCCCTCAAAATCGAAAAACGAGGCCGCGCAGCTGCCTGTTCCGCCGCAGAAAAAAAGTAAGGAACGCGAATTTTCCGTCTTCACTCCAAAAGAGCTATGCTCCATCCTAGACCAGTACGTGATAGGGCAGGAACGCGCCAAGAAGGTGGTTTCGGTCGCCGCGTACAACCATTATCAACGCGTCAGGAACAACATCGACGCCGTCGATCCGGACATCGAGCTGCAAAAAAGCAACGTGCTGCTTCTGGGACCCACCGGCTGCGGCAAGACACTCATAGCCCATACGCTTGCGCGGAAGCTCAACGTGCCGTTCGCCATCGCGGACGCAACGACGCTGACCGAGGCCGGATACGTCGGCGAAGACGTGGAAAACATACTGGTCCGCCTTTTGCAGGTCGCGGACTACGACCTCGCCGCCGCCGAGCGCGGTATCATTTACATCGACGAAATAGACAAGATCGCGCGAAAGTCCGAATCGACGTCGATAACGCGCGACGTTTCAGGCGAGGGCGTGCAGCAGGCCCTCTTGAAAATCCTGGAAGGAACGTTGTCAAACATACCGCCAAAGGGAGGGCGCAAACATCCGCATCAGGAGTTCATCCAGATGGACACCTCCAACATCCTTTTTATATGCGGCGGGGCCTTCGAGGGGATAGAGGAGATCGTGGCGCGGCGCGAGAGCGAGAGAACGATTGGATTCGGCGGGGAAGTGATGAACAAGAGAGCCTCTAAACGCTACGACATCGTCAGTAAGATTCAGCCGGAAGACCTCATGGCGTTTGGCTTCATCCCCGAGCTTGTCGGGCGCATCCCTGTGCTCACGGCGCTGGAAGACCTTGACGAGGAAGCGTTTGTTCGTATTTTACAGGAACCGCGCAACTCCCTCGTCAAACAATACACGAAAATTATGGAGATGGAAAAAGTCAAGCTGGTCTTTACGCCCGACGCCCTGACCCGCGTGGCGGAGCTTGCCGTAAAAAAGAAAACCGGGGCCAGGGGGTTGCGCGCCATTATGGAAAACCTGATGCTCGACGTCATGTACGAGCTGCCCTCCACCGGTAAAAAAGTAGACAGCCTGGAGATCACGGCGGAGTTTGTGGACAACAAAACGCCTCTTCTCGACCTGCTTAAACGTCGCGGACGCGGAGGGGAGAGCGCGGCGAAGGAGGTCGCCTGACGTGTCTTTGTCGGAAATAGTTCTGGACATTGACGGCGACAGCGACAAAATTTATCCTATTTTGCCCATAAGGGACGCGGTTCTTTTCCCGGGTATCATCACTCCCCTTTTCGTAGGCCGCCCCCGTTCGTTGAAGGCAATCGAAAACGCCCTTCTGCACGACAAAAGAATATTTGTGGTCACGCAGAGGAGAATAGACACGGAAGACCCGGAGTACGGAGACTTGTACGACACCGGAACCCTTTGCAGCATTTTGCAGATGGCGCGTATCCCCGACGGAACCACCAAAGTTCTCGTCGAGGGGCTTGTGCGTATGAAAGTCAACATGTACGTTAAAGGCGGGGACGTTTTGGAGGCCAGGCTTTCGCACATGCCCTGGCGGGATCCGGACACGCCAAACATGGAAGCGCTGAAACGCCGCGTCCTGGATGGTTTCGAGCGGTACAACATATTGCAGCCGCGTATTCCCGTAGAGGTGATGTCCTCTATTTTAAGCATCGAAGACGTGGGGCAGCTTGTCAACCTGGTGGGTTCCCACATATCGGTGAAACCGGAATTCAAGCAGCGCCTTCTGGAGACGGGCGACCTGGAGTCGGCTTTAGGCGTTCTCTTCAGGATGCTGACCGAGGAGATAGACATCCTGGAACTCGAACACGACATACAGGATCGGGTTCGTTCCGTCGTGGACAAGCAGCAGAAGGAGTACTACCTGCGCGAGCAACTGCGCATAATTCAGGACGAGCTGGGCCAGGGGCACGGCGAGGAAGGCGGAGGGGAATTTTCCCAGTACGAGAAAAAGATCGCCTCCTCCGCCATGAGCGAAGAGGCCAGGACTAAGGCTCATAGGGAGCTTGACCGCCTGATAAAAATGCCGTCCATGTCGCCTGAGTCCACGGTGGTCCGTAACTACCTGGACTGGCTTATAGACCTGCCCTGGAACAAGCGTACGGTTGACAACATGGACATTTCCCACGCGTCGGTGCTTCTGGAAGAAGACCACTACGGGCTGGAGAAGGTGAAAGACCGCATACTCGAATTTCTGGCGGTGCGCCGCCAGGCGGGAAACGACATGAAGGCGCAGATAATCTGCTTCGCCGGCCCTCCCGGCGTCGGCAAAACGTCGCTTGGCCGCTCCATAGCCAGGGCTCTCGACCGTAAGTTTGTCAGCGTGTCGCTTGGCGGGGTGCGGGACGAGGCCGAAATACGCGGCCATCGCAGGACGTACATAGGCTCCCTGCCGGGGCGCATCATCCAGAAACTGGCCCGCGCGGAAAGCTGCAACCCAGTCATCCTCCTGGACGAGATAGACAAGCTGGGGCACGATTTCAGGGGAGACCCCGCGTCGGCTTTGCTGGAGGCGCTCGACCCCATGCAGAATCACAATTTCACCGACCATTACCTTGAGGTTCCCTTCGACCTTAGCGAGGTGCTTTTCATAACCACGGCCAACGCGACGCACAGCATCCCAAAACCTCTGCTGGATCGCATGGAAGTGATACCGCTTTCCGGCTACACAAACTACGAAAAAACGCTCATCGCGCAAAAGCACCTGCTGCCAAGGGTTTTGAAGGAACACGGCCTGGGTTTTTCTCAGGTAAAACTTCCGACGCCCACCGTGTCGAAAGTTATTTCCGATTACACGCGCGAGGCCGGAGTTCGCGGCCTTGAACGGGAATTATCCACCATCGCCCGCAAAATAACGCGAAAAGTCGTGGAAGCGTCGGACAAGGGAGATGACTTTAAACTGCCCGTAAAAGTAAAGGCGTCGAACCTTAAAGACTACCTCGGGGCCCCTAAGCTTTATGACACAAAAGTGCCGAAAAAAGCTCAAAAAGGCAACGTGGTCGGGCTGGCCTGGACGGAGTCCGGCGGGGACGTGCTTCTGATCGAGGCCGTGACGATGAAGGGCAAGGGAGACGTTTCCCTCACCGGGAACCTGGGCGACGTCATGCAGGAGTCAGCTAAAGCCGCTGTTAGCTACCTGCGCTCGGAGAGCGAAAGACTGGGGATAAGTGATTTCGATTGGAAAGAATTTGACATCCACGTCCACGTCCCGGACGGCGCTGTCCCCAAAGACGGCCCCTCGGCGGGGGTGACGATGGCGACTGCCATACTGTCGGCGGTCAGCGGGCGCAAGGTAAACCCCCAAATCGCCATGACGGGCGAGATATCACTGAGGGGCAGCGTGCTTCCCGTCGGAGGCGTCCGGGAAAAAATACTGGCCGCCAAACGACACGGAATAGACCAAATCATCCTTCCCGAGGCCAACAAGGTTGACGTGGAGGAAATCCCAAGTGAGATATTGGGCGACATGACCTTCTATTACGCCTCGGAGGTCGGCGCTGTTTTCAAGAAGGCGCTGGCCGCGTGAGCTGGAAAGTATCGCTGGAGGCGACGGCCTTCAACTCAGGTCAGTTCCCGCCGGAAGGTTTGCCGGAGATAGCTATGGCCGGGCGCTCCAACGTGGGCAAGTCCACCCTTGTAAACGCCATACTGGGCACGAAGCTCGCCCACGTCGGGCGCACGCCCGGTAAGACGCGGAGCGTCAACTTTTACCTGGTGGACGCCGGGGCGGTTTCCTTCCGGCTGGTTGACCTTCCCGGCTACGGCTACGCAAAGAGCGGAAAAGCGGAGCGGAGGGCCTGGTCTCAGCTCACGTCGTCCTACGTGGAGAACCGCGGCTCCCTGGTTTTGGTATGCCATCTGGCGGACTTCCGCCACGGTCTTACTGCCAACGACCGGGCGCTGCAGGAGTGGCTGTCGGCGCGCCGCAAACCGTTCATGGTTTTGTTCACGAAAGCGGACAAGATATCCAGGGGAAAAAGGCGCGCGCTGCTGCAGGAGTACGTCAGGGACGGCCTCAGTTCCATAGACATTCCGATCGTGACATCCGGCGAGGATCGCTCCGGCGTGGAGGAAGCGAGGACGTTCATGCAGGGTGTGGTTGACGCAATAAAGCATGGGGTGTAGAATTTAATAAAGCGCGGCAGTAGCTCAGATGGATAGAGCGAAGGCCTACGGAGCCTTAGGTCGTGGGTTCGAATCCTGCCTGCCGCGCCAGGTTTAAGAAGCAAGCAACCCCAAAGTTACAAAAACCCCGTAAGAAATGTATGTGACCCCCTACCTCCTAACAGGCTTGCGCTTATACAATGGACTGCCGTTTCTGTCCGATACATTCAGGCACTTCAGCACGCCGCTCGTGTCGTTGGACGCCAAATGCTCACGGTACGACCTGTTCTCGACGATGGCACGCGGGACTTTGAAGGTGTCGGCGTATTTGGAAAACCTCATTCCGGCCGGAAGCAGGGGCTGGCGTTCTTCCGGTTCCTTCTCCGCTCCCGGCGTTGCCGACCCGTCCAGATGCAGGCTGGCGTCG
>WRKN01000069.1 GCA_009778055.1 Synergistaceae bacterium | reverse complement strand
AGCAATCCTTGCAACAGCAGCCGATGCAGCAACCGGCGCAGCCTAAAGATACTCTCGCGTCCTCCAAAGACAGATTCTGTCCGACGTGCAGAAAAATGGTCGTCTCAAATTTTTGCCCGGACTGTGGCGCGCAGACCGTGTAATCAAGGACAAAGCGAGCTGATATTTGGCTCTGCGTGGGATGTTTTATGATTTTTTCTTCTTACACTCCCTCACTCCTACCGCGCACTCTTAATCGCGCGCCATCGGAGTGAGGGGTTCTTCATGTACATGGGAATATGTTCCTTTGCCTGCAACTCGGCAACTCCACATCATTATAGTAGATCGTCAGTAGGAGCAAATTTAGCCCCTTATCCAACCTCTTTGTCACGATACGTCAAAAGAGGTAACCCTTGGATACCTTATTTTATTCACCAATCTGTTAACTTCCCTGTGAAGAATTTTCATCATTTACGTGCAAGGCGCGAAATCCAACCGGGGAGGATTTGTTATGAGCCAGCGTATATTCAACGAGGAAGCGCTCGCGCGGCTGCGCTCCCCTGAGCAGCTTTACTCGGCCATCAAGGTGACCCAGCCGGTTGCCTGGATGGCCTTTTTCACGCTGTTTTTTCTGATAGGCTCAATCGTTCTCTGGAGCGTATTCGGGGTCATGTCTGTCTCCGTCCAGGGCGTGGGGATGATACTGGATTCGGGCGGCATCGTCAACATCTACCATGACGTGAACGGGAAGATATCGGAGATACTGGTTCAGCCCGGGGCTCGCGTCCGCAACGGCGACGTCGTCGCGAAGCTGGTGCTGCCGAATATGGTGAACGACATCATCAAGACGCGCCAGGACATCATGAGGTCGGCGAACCAGAGCCAGGTGGAGTCCAGCGTGTCCAACTTCGACTCCCTCATAAACATATGGTATCATTCCTTCAACGTGATCAGCACCTTCGACGGTATTGTGAAGGACGTCCAGGTCAACGTGGGCGACGTGGTGACCGCCGGATCTACAAGCATATGCAGCATAAGGCTGGATCAGGACAGGGACGACGTCATGGTTATGATGTATGTGCCCGCCGACGAGGGGAAAAAAATTGAGCCGGGCATGGTGGCGCAGCTTGTGCCCAGCGGAGCCGATCAAAAGGAAGACGGCAGCCTGATGGGAGTGGTCAGGGGCGTTTCCCTCTACCCCGTGTCCAGCAGCGTCATAATGAGAACAATTGGAAATTCCGACGTGGTGAACTGGATACTGCAAAGAATGGGCGGCGCCGTCATGGAGGTCAAGATCGACCTGGTGGAAGACCCCAGATCCCCCTCCGGCTACCTCTGGACCTCCACCGTGGGGGACCACAAGCCGCTGACGGTGGGCACGATATGTACCGGCAGCATCGTAACGAACCGCCAGCCTCCGCTGAATCGGGTGTTCAAAAAATTAGGCCAGTGGCTCAGGAACGCGTGACGTGTTCGGGAAAGGAGATTTACTCTAAAAATGACCGGGAAAAATTCAGGGTTGGCGCCAAGGCTGATAATAAGCATAATAGCCGGCATAATTTTCGGATTGTACGTTCCCGCTGGGTTCAACAGGGTCATCATAACAATGTCGTCCTTCTTCGGCTCTTTCCTGAAGTTCATCACGCCTCTAATGATACTCGCGTTTGTCACCATGGGCATCGCCGACCTGTCACAGGGGGCGGGCAAACTGCTCGCGGCGACGGCGGGAATATCCTACGGCTCCATGCTGATGGTGGGCGCCTGCGCTTATATAGTCGCGGCCGCGCTGTTCCCCCATTTCATAACCCCTTCGCTGCTTGAAAATATAGGAAACCCGGAGGTGGGGATGTTGACTTCCTACCTCGACCTGCCCATTCCTCCGCTGCTTGACGTGATGTCGGCCGTAGTGTTTGCCTTCGTGCTGGGGCTTTGCATCAGCTCGATGAGGGGGCGGGAAATCCACGACGCCGTCTACGACGTTTGCGACGAATTCTCGCAGATCGTCAACATGGTGCTGCATACCGTCATAATCCCCTTCATGCCGCTGTATATCTGCGGCACGGTCATCAACATGACGGTGAGCGGGCAGGTGTTCGTCATATTCAACATATTTTGGAAGGTCTTCGTGACAATCATAACCCTTCAATTGGCGTACCTCGTCTTCGCGTTTACAGTGGGCGGCCTGATCAGCAAAAAGAACCCGGTATTCCTGATGAAAAACCAGATTTCCGGATATCTGTCGGCAGCCGGAACGCAGTCATCGGCCGCCGCGATACCGGTGAACCTGGAGTGCGCGGATGCTATGGGGATATCCAGGGAGATACGCAATTTCACAATCCCTCTCTGCTCCAACATTCATATGCCGGGCTCGATGATAACGATAACGAGCTGCGTCACCGCCGTTATGATGATGTACAAAATGCCGTACGACGCCGGGGTCATGGTTCCCTTGATACTGACGCTGGGAGTCACGATGATGGCCTCGCCGGGAGTGCCCAGCGGCTCTATCATAACGGCGCTTCCCTTCCTTGCCGTGGTGGGGATACCGTCCGACGGCGCCATAGCGAGCCTGCTGACGGCGCTCTACATCACGCAGGACAGTTTCGGAACAGCTTGCAACGTCTCCGGCGACAACGCTGTCTCCGTCGTCATAGATACTATTTACCGGAAACGCGTTAAAGAATAAGTCATATCGCGCTCCGTCCATAGATTTCGGCATATGCGCCCATAAAGCCGGAGTAGCAGTCCGGCGACAGCTCTAAGCTGTGTTTGAAAATTACCTTTGAGCGTTCAACGTCGGCTTCTATTTGCGTGGCAAGCTGGGGGGCGTCTTTGAAGCGCTCCTGCGGGCGCAGGCGCGAGAGGAAAAAAACCAGCAGGCTTTCGCCGTAAAGGTCGCCCTCGTAGTCCGGCACGAAAACCTCGGCCCGGACGTCGGGGACGTCGTCAAAGGTAGGGTTTTTGCCCATCGAAAGAGCGCCGGCCCTCCATTCCCCCTTTACCAGAACCGCGGCCGCGTAGACTCCGTCGGGAGGCATGAGCTTAACTCCGGAGACGTCCAGATTGGCGGTGGGAAAACCGAGCCTTCGCCCGCGGCCCAGGCCGCGGCGAACCTCCGAGCAAATGAAGTGAGGATAACCAAGCTCTCCGGCCGCCGATTCGCACCGGCCGGCCGCCACTTCGGCTCTGACGGTGGAACTCGCTATTTTGGCTCCCATGTGCTGCACAAGGTCAGCCGAGAGGAAAAACACACCCGCTTCGCGGCTGTATTGCTCAAGCAGACGCGCGTCCCCCAAGCGGCGGCAGCCGAAGCGAAAATCGCGCCCCACCACGATTCCGTCCACAGTTATTTGCCCGCTCAGATACTCCCAGAAATTTTCCGGCGAAAAACGCGCCAGCTCGTCGTCGAAATTCAACACAATCAATTTGGGAATACCCAGGAAGAGCCGTATCAGTTGACGCTCACGCAAGGTGAACAGGACTTTTTCAATCGTCCCCATATACAGTTTGGGATGGGGCTCAAACGTCACTCCTCCCCACTCAAGGCCCAAAGAGGCTGCTGTTTCCCTGGCACGCCCGAAAAGATACGCGTGTCCCCTGTGAAATCCGTCAAAAGCCCCAAGCACGGCGATCATTTCGGGGCGTCCACTGCTACGTTCACTCTCGGCTTCAAGGTAAACGCGCCGCCGCGCCCTTCACCGAGAGCGATATCGGCAAATCCCATCATGGCCTCGCCTTCCACGCACAACCCGTGCCTGAGTTCCAGGTTTCCCGGCACGTAACGCCCGGCTTCCGCCAGAGGGACGCAAAGCCCATGCGACAATTTTTTTTCGGCGTCCGCCGTGAGGACTACGCGATGAAACTCGCCTCCCACCTCCCGCAAAGAACGCAGTTTCTCCGATATGCCGGAATCGGCTAAACTATCGGGCGTCTGCGCCTCATTGACGCTGAAGGGACCTATAGACAGGCGGCGCAGCTCTTCCGTGTGCGCTCCGCAGCCAAGGGCCTCGCCTATGTCCCGAACCAGGGCCCTTATGTAGGTTCCCTTTCCGCACGCTACGGATATTCTAACAACCCCGTCCGATATCGGCGAACAGCGTCTCGCGGACGTCACGTCGACAGGGCGGGGAGCCAGGTTAGCCTCCCCTCCCTCGCGCGTGATCATGTGCGAAGGTTTGCCGTTGACTTTCAGAGCGGATATTTCCGGGGGGCGCTGCGCACGCGTTCCCCAAAAAGAGCAAAGGACGCGGTCGAAAGCCTCTTCCCGGATTTTCGCCGCGTCCCCGCGAAACACAATTTGCCCGGAGGCGTCGCACGTATCGGTGGAAACGCCGAGCCTCACCCTGGCTTCATAAGTTTTAGGCATCTTCATTACGTAGTCCGACAGGCGCGTCGCCGCGCCCAGAAGCACGACAAGAAGCCCCGACGCGGTGGAGTCGAGAGTGCCCGCGTGCCCTACGCGCGTATTCTTTGTCACAAGGCGTTTCACACGCGCGACGCACTCCGCGCTCCTGAGTCCGGCCGGTTTATCTATCAGCAAGAGCCCATTCGGCATATATCTTATCCACCGTCTCCTGAACAATACGAATAGCTTCGCCCAGAGGAGAGGCAAGACAGGCCCCGGCCGCTTTGGGGTGTCCTCCGCCGCCCAACGCGCGGGCTACGGAAGCGGCCGCAACGCTTCCGGCTTTGGAACGAAAACTCGCGTTCATCCGTTCCTCGCCGCTGTCCTCCGTCAACAGTACCGCCAAACTGACCCCCCGTATCATAAGCATTTGGTTGACCAGCGTTTCAGTGTCGGAGGAGACGGAACCGGTGACGTCGAAATCTCTCCGCGACAGCCACGTCATGGCGAACTGGGACGCCTCTCCCCAGCGGAATATGCGCAAAAACGCCAGCGCCCACAGCCGAGCGCCCTCCACAGAGCGGTTATGGCGCAGGCAGGAGTCTATTTTGACCGGATCGGCCCCTTTGCTCAGAAGGTCAGCAGCCATCATATGCGCGCCGGAAGTGGTGTTGCCGAACGAGAACCAGCCCGTATCGGCAGCCACGCCGGTATAAAGGCACTCGGCGATTGCCGGTGTTATGGCCCAGCCGGCCTCGGTCATTATGTGCCACAAAACCTCCGAGGTGGACGAAGCCTCACCGTCCACGCAGTTGAGCGTGCCGAATCCGGTGTTGTCTTCGTGATGATCTATATTGAGCACGACAGTACCCGGCGACCTTTCCTTCAGCCCCTCGACCCCTCTTTCCTCGTTGGCCGAGTCGAGAAAGACGTATAAATCGTCCTTGCTGTCGAACGTATATTTTTTTTGAGTTTCACATTCTTCAACGTGAGGTAAAAACAGATATTTGGTTGGAATTGGATCCACGCTCAACCAACGCACGCGCTTGCCCCGAGCCAGACCGGCCCCAAAAAGCGCGCCCGTGCTCCCCAGGGAGTCGCCGTCCGGGTTGACATGGGAAAAAATTACCCACGAAGAAGCGTTCTCAAGCATATGAGCCGTCTCCAGCATCAGCTCGCGCGGCACGCGTGAGTTGATGCCGGAGCATATTCCCGCCGCTTCAGACTTCTTCATCTTCGCCTTCATCTTCGTCATTGCCGTCCAGCCCGAGTTTGCGCAGTATGCCGTCTATACGCTCGCCGTAGTCCTGGGATCTATCCAGGACAAATTCCAGCGCGGGAATGTGGCGCAGCGTCAATACCTGCCCGAGCATAGACCGCAGAACGCCTTTGACGCTTACCAGTTCGGCCAGCACCGGCTCCCGCATCGAGACGTCAACCGTCGTGAAGTACACGCGCGCGGATTCAAGGTCGCGCGAACAATCCACTTCGGTGATGATCGCGTTTCTGGCGAGGTCGCTCTTCACCCTCTGCTCCAGCATAAGGGATATCTCCCGCTGGAGCAGCTTGTTGACCCTGGCCATGCGATACGTCGAAGGGCGTTTGAAAACGCGCGCCGGACGCTTGATTTTTCCCGGTATTCCCAACCGGCTCACCTCCCGAGCCAAGGTGTTTTTTTGAATAAATTATAAAGTGCGTTTTTCTTCCACGATTTCATAGGACTCCAAAATGTCGCCCTCCGTGAAATCCTGAAAACCGGCCAGCGCTATTCCGCAGTCGAAACCCGCCTTCAGTTCGCGGACTTCGTCCTTGAAATGGCGCAGCGTGGATATGCCTCCGTCCCATATGACTACCCCGGCCCGCACGACCCGCACTCTGGAATTCCTTCGCACAAGACCCTGCATTACATGGCATCCCGCGACTTTTCCAGCCTTCGGCGTCTTGAATACCTCGCGTATCTCCACCTCGCCCTGGCGCTGTTCGCGCAGGTTCGGCTTCAAAAGACCTTCCATAGCCGCCTTAACGTCGTCTATAACGTCATAAATCACGTTATAGAGCCGTATTTCCACTCCCTCTGACTCCGATACCCGCTTGGCGTTGGCGTCAGGCCGGACGTTGAAACCGATGATGACGGAGTTCGACGCGGACGCCAGAGAAACGTCCGATTCAGCTATACGGCCCACGCCTTTGTGAATAATCGTCACGCCGACCTCGGCGGTCGCCATTTTTTCCAGCGACGCGCAAAGCGCCTCAACCGAGCCTTGAACATCGCATTTTATGAGCAGGTTGAGCTGAGGCACATGCCCTTCCCGCATCTGGGAATAAAGGTCTTCAAGGGACACCCGCCGCGTCGGCGTTCCCCCGGAGTCCCGCAAAAGCGCGATGTTTTCGGAAAGCGCGCTTCGCGCCTCGCGCTCCGACGACACCACCGTGAACGTCTCGCCAGGCTGCGGAACGTCCTCCAGCCCCAAAAGCTCCACCGGGGTGCTTGGGCCGGCCTGTGAAACGTTGTTCCCCGTTGTGTCGATCAAAGCGCGCACCTTGCCCCAAGCCGTCCCGAACAGAACGATGTCGCCGCGTTTAAGCGTCCCCTGCCGGACTATGACCGTCGCCACCGACCCTTTGCCCTTATCCAGCTCGGCCTCGATTACGACTCCGCTGGGCGAGGCTTTGACGTCTCCTTTAAGCTCCTGCATTTCCGCGACAAGGAGCACCATCTCCAGAAGCTGCTCTATCCCTTCTCCAGCTTTGGCGGAGATGTCCGTCATTACGACGTCCCCTCCCCATTCCTCGGGAACCAGCCCGATGTCGGACAGTTGCTGGCGAACCCTATCCGGCTTTGCGCCCGGCTTGTCCACCTTGTTCACGGCGACGACTATCGGAACTCCCGCCGCCCTGATGTGGTCTATGGCCTCGCGCGTCTGCGGCATAACGCCGTCGTCCGCGGCGACCACCAGTATAACGATGTCGGTCACGTCGGCCCCCCGGGCGCGCATGGCCGTAAAAGCCTCGTGGCCGGGCGTGTCCAGGAAAACTATTGTCTTATTTTCGTGCGTAACGGTGTACGCGCCGATGTGCTGCGTTATGCCGCCGGCCTCGCGGGCCGTGACGTTGGTCTTCCGGATGGTGTCCAGAAGAGTCGTTTTCCCGTGGTCGACATGCCCCATCACCGTTACGATAGGCGGACGCGGCGTCAATTCCCCGGCCGTCGCCTCCGTTTTCGGGGCGGCAGGCTCTTTTTTCGCCGGCTTGCCCTGGGCCGGTTCCTGTTTGCGCGGTTCCGGCCTATAAGGCCCGGGCTTTGCCGGTTCCGCCTTTGTGGTTTTGGCGGTCACTTCAAACGTCACACTGAAGGCTCCGCTCAACACCTCCAGAACCTTACCGTCCGCCACGCTCGTCGCCGGAATCATGATCCCCGCCGACATCAGAGCCTTAACCGCGTCGGCGCTCGTCACTCCTATTTTCTCCGCTACGGTTTTGATCGTAGCGCCCTCTTCCAACCCTATTTTTGGTTTCGCCGGCGCTTCTACGCCCTTGGCGTCCCCTTTCGGGGGACGTTCCGCGAGCGCGTCCTCGACAAGCTGGGCCACGTCGTTGTCTATGGAACTCATGTGCGTCTTGACGTTGATACCCAGGTCCTCCAGGATCTTCATCAGATCCTTGTTGCTTTTGCCAAGGATTTTGGCCAGTTCATACACCCTCATTTTGTTCAAGGGCAGCTCTCCCTTCCATACTGAAAAAATCTCGCTGATGCCCGAAAATCAGCGTTTTTATTTTATCCGCCAAACCGCCGCGGCCCGGTAAAGCTATAGCCTGTACCCTATCCGCGCCGATAGCCGACGACAGAGCCAAAACATCCATCGGAGCGTCCAGGTAAACGTGCCTTCCGCTCTCGGCCAAACCACGCGCCGTGTTTTTCACGGAATCGGAGCATCCGGCGGCCGTCAGTATCAATAAAGGTTCTCCCCCGCTATGTGATTTTACACTATCAACGCCGATATAGACCAAATCGGCGCGTCTGGCCAGTCCCAAAAGCAAGCGGAGTTCCTTTTGAGCCTCGTTTTTCTCGCGCTTTTCGCGTTCGCGTTCGCCGTCTCCGTGTGCCGAGACGCGTTCGGCCAGCCGGTCGTAAACGTCCGCCTTCACCTCGGTTTTAAGGGAGCGCGAGAGAGCCTTGGCTTTCCGCGCTTTTTCGACGCACTCCGGGCGGGCGCAAAGATACGCTCCCCTTCCCGGCAGCTTGCCGCGCTCGTCAAGGGCCACTTCTCCCGCCGGAGAGCGAACCACGCGAATCAACGCCCTTTTGGGCGATTCCTCCCTGCAGGCCACGCACGTGCGCGGACGCTGCCTGGGCGCGGCTGTCACTAGCTTTTCCCTCCAATGCCTATTTCGGCGAGGTCGTGGAAGATATCCGAAAGGGTCGGCATACGGTCAACCTCCATAGCGTTGATGTCTATCTTCCAGCCCGTCAGCCGTGCGGCAAGCCGCACGTTCTGCCCGGCCTTGCCTATAGCCAGCGACAGTTGATCCGGGTAAACGTAAACCTGTACGGCGCGTTCCTGATCCAAAACCGGCTCAACCTTGGCAATTTTCGCCGGTGAAAGCGAGTTTCGGATATAAACAAGGGGGTCGCTGTTCCATATTATGACGTCTACCTTTTCACCGGCCAGCTCCCGGCTGATTGCCTTTATCCGCGCTCCGGAACTGCCCACGCATGACCCTACCGGGTCAACATTGGAATCGAGCGTCACCATGGCAGCCTTTGCCCTGGCGCCTCCCTCGCGCACGATGTTTTTGATCTCGATTATGCCGTCCGCTATTTCCGGAACCTCGAGCTCCAGCAGCTTGCGCAGCAGCCCCGGATGAGTGCGCGACACGACGATACGCGGCCCGCGCGTCGTCTGCCGGACGTCCAGCACGAAAAATTTCATCCGATCCCCCGGGCTGTATTTCTCGCCCGATATGCGCTCCTCCCTGGGGAGAATGGCCTCGGTGCGCTCGTTGAGCCGGATGAGTATCTGATCGTTCTCCGACTTGAAGACTATTCCGGTGATCATCTCTCCTATCTTGCCGGAAAATTCCTCGTAAATCACCTGCCGCTCGCCGTCTTTCAGACGTTGTATTATGACTTGCCGCGCAGTCTGGGCCGCGATTCGGCCGAACTCTTCCGGGTTTTTCTCAATGCGTATGACGCTGCCTACCGAAGCCTTGAAGCCCAATTTTTTGGCGTCGGCCGGGGTGATTTCGGTGTCCTTCGACTCCACATTCTTGACAACGGTGCGCAGTTCGCAGACTGATATGCGGTCGTTCTCAAAATCGACGCGAACCTCTACGTCCTGATTCCCTCCCTGGTATTTTTTGTACGCGGACATGAGGGCGGCCTCCAGACTTGAGGCTATCAGCTCGTTAGACAGGTTGCGCTCCCTTGTCAATTGATTCAGCGCGCGCAGGAAATCGCGTCCTAGCTGCATCCTAAATGCCCCTCCTCAACAGCAGTTTTAGAACTTGCTTTCGGTTTTTCGTTTCGTTTTTTCGCCTTTTTGGGCGGCTGCGGCTCCAAGCCCCTGAAAACCAGCGCGGCGTGTATTACGTCGTCAAACCGCAGGTTCCTCGCCCCCTGTTCGGTGTCCAGGGTCACGCCGACATCATCCGACATGGCGATGAAACCGACGTGAGTTTTTCGGCCTTCCACCAATTCGCGGGTTTTGATTCGCGCCTCTTTGCCCCTGAAGCGTTCGTAGTCGGCCGGGGTAAAAAGCGGCCTCTCCAGCCCCGGCGAGCTTACCTCCAGATAGTACCCGCCGCCGAAACCGGCGGCCTCAACGGAGTCCGGGGCATCCAGCCAACGGCTGACCGCTTTTGAAACCGTCTCGCAGTCCCTGATGTCTATTCCGCCGATGGAGTCGATCATAATCCTCAGCGCGTGGCGTCCATCCTCCGTAACCAACGCGACGTTCACACATTCGTAGCCAAGTTCCGCAACTATTTTTTCGATGGCGAGGAACGCCCGGCTAAAAATTTCATCGGTTCCCCGCCGGCTTTCTTTTCCCAAAACCGCACCTCCCAATCCGCGTGTTTTCACCTGCCAGGCCCGCTCCTAAACATAGTAAGAGTGGGCCGCGGCCCACTCTCGAAATTGAAAAACTATCTCAATCGTTTATATTATATTGTTATCTTCCCGCGCAGTCAAGGAAAACCTGGTTCCTTGACTGGGAGAGGTTGCAGGGGGCCTGGAATGGCGTAATGCGGGAATACTGATTTTCCGCAATTACAGGTTCAAGCAATGTATCGGCAATATATCGTATATTTTTTTCAAGTCAAGACGAGCATGGTCTGTGTATAATCAAGAAAGCGTAATCAAGAAAGCGATGAAATTTTTAAGGTTTGGAGTGAAAAACATGATTCGTAAAATTGTCAAGATCGACGAAGAAAAGTGCAACGGCTGCGGCTTGTGTGCGGAAGCCTGTCACGAGGGCGCGATCGGAATGACGGATGGGAAAGCTAAATTGCTGCGGGACGACTACTGCGACGGGTTGGGAGACTGTTTGCCGATTTGTCCGACGGGAGCTATTTCCTTTGAAGAACGTGAAGCGGCGACATATGACGAAGCCGCAGTGAAAGCCCGTACAGCGAAACAGGTAAGCGCGGAGCTGCCCTGCGGCTGTCTCGGTACCAACGCCCGCTCCATCAATAGAATCACAACATCTGCAACAGCAAATGCCGCTATAACCGTTCCATCAATGTCACAAGATATGACAAGCCAACTGGTACAGTGGCCTGTGCAAATAAAACTGGTTCCGGCAAACGCCCCGTATTTTGAGAACGCAAACCTGCTTGTTGCGGCCGATTGCTCGGCCTATGCCCACGGTAACTTTCATTCCGAGTTTATGAGGAACAAAATCACTCTAATTGGCTGTCCTAAGCTGGATGAAGGTGATTATTCCGAGAAATTGACCGCGATACTGAAAAACAACGACA
>WRKN01000068.1 GCA_009778055.1 Synergistaceae bacterium | reverse complement strand
CGGCGGTCAGGGAACGGGTCGGGAAATTGGTAATCAAGCCATGAAAAAACTGCGGTACGGGATTTTGAGCACCGCCTCCATCGTGCCGCGTTTCATCGCGGCCCTGAGGGAAAGCGGAACCGGCGAGGCCGTCGCCATTGCCTCGCGCACTCCCGAAAAAGCGGCGGCCAAAGCGGCGGAGTGGAACGTGGGGAGGAGCTGGGGCAGCTATGAGGAGCTGCTGGCGGACGACGGCGTTGACGTCGTGTACGTCGCCCCCATCAACAGCGAGCACTACCGTTATGCCAAAATGGCTCTTTTGCGCGGCCGTCACGTTATCTGCGAAAAACCTTTTGCCCTCAGAAGCGCGGAGGCCGTGGAGCTGTTCTCTCTGGCGCGGGAAAAAGGGCTTTTCATTGCCGAAGCGCAGAAAGCCGTTTTTTTGCCGGTGATGAGGGATGTCAAGGAGCTTATCGCCTCCGGCAAGCTGGGGAAGGTGCATTTTATGGACCTCACCAGCTCCTGCAGCCCCTCCTACAACGAGTGGCTCCGTTCCTCGGAGGCCGGAGGAGGCGCGCTTTACGGGAACGCAAGCTATTCCCTGCATCTCGTAAAATTTTTGTTTGAAAAAGAAATTACGGAGTACACCGGGCTTTGTACGCGAGGGGAAAACCCCGAGAAAAACGCCGTGGACGAGCAGTGTGTGCTGAACCTTCGTCTGGGCGGCAGCCTGATGGTCGTCAGTAAAATCTCAACCAACGTGCAGGCGCTGAACCGGGCGATGATCTTCGGCGACCTCGGGCACGTCGAAATCGCCGATTACTGGAAGGCCCGCTCCGCCGTCGTGCGTTACAACACGGGCGAGACCGAGAAGCTGGACTATCCCTGCCGGCACGAGCTTATCTACGAAATCGAGCACTTCGACCGCTGTATCAGGGACGGGCTTACGCAAAGTCCGGTTATGGACGAGAACATGACGGTAAGCGTTCTGGAGATAATGGAAGATTTGAAAAACAAATGGCATATATAAACCGGGCTTCGGAAGTTCCTCGAAGCCCGGTTGGTTTTATTATCAGCGTTGTTCCGTTGGGGGCGTCAGTCGTTCTCCAGTTCCACTATCGCCTCGTCATAAGGTTTAAGTATCATGCCTTCGGTATTGGCCAGTTTAGCGATAATTCGGTACATTCCTTTTGATCTCATTTGCAAAGCATGTTCCGCCAGGCTAGCTAACAGCACTTTTGTTTCGTAAGCCATTGATATCACTCCTTTTCTGTAATTTTAGGGCAGGGCTAACGTCTCTGTCGTGTTCTATTCCACATTTTAACAAAAAAAACAGGAGGCCCATCGCTCGGGTATTATAAAATCATCTTTTATTTTACAACATCACAAAAACACCGGGCTTCGGAAGTTTCTCGAAGCCCGGTTCCGGTTTCCCCACAGGACGCGCCTGTTTTGCTTTACTTACTTCTTGGGCTGCAGCTCCAGAATGGGGGTTTCGCCAGCCGTGTAGGGGCCGGGCAGAACCTTCATAGATTCCACGCTGTCCGGGTTTGTCACCAGGAAGGGGGTAATCGTTGCCTTTCCAGCGCCCTTTATTTTAGCCACATCGAAGCGGATTAGAGGCTGGCCGGTCTTCACGGAATCGCCCTGCTTCACCAAAGCCTCGAAGGGGCCGTCTTTCAGTTCGACCGTATCAATACCCACGTGAATCAGAAGTTCAATTTCCTCACCGGAACCCGGTTTCACCAGAATACCAACGGCGTGCCCGGTGGGAAAGAGCGTCGCAACCTCACCGTCGCAGGGCGCTTTGACGAAACCCTCGACATCGCTTGCGGGTTCGATAGCCACTCCATCTCCCATAATTTTCCCGGAAAACACGGGATCCGGCACGTCCTCCAAGGACTTCTGGGCTCCCGTCAGGGGAGCGAGCAATACCAATTTTTTGGAGCCAAAACCAAACATAAAACCATCTCCTCAATAACTAAGATTTACCAGGGGCGCTTGTCCGCCTCAACCTGGCGTTCCTCCAACACCTCATAAGCCGTCGTCTGAGGCCGTTTCAAAAGCTGCTCGTCGGCGCACAGCACCTTTACCTTCAATACGCGCGTCATATACGCTATCTCAATCACGCGGCCCTCCTCAATCTCGGAGGACGGTTTACAGGTTCTTCCCTCTATTCTGACGGCCCCTATCTCCGCCATCTGCTGCGCAACGGTACGCCGCTTCACCAGGCGGGCCGCCTTTAAGAATTTATCAAGCCGCACTATTATACTATCCTTTTATCTTCTTCCGGTCAACGAAAAGCTGAGGGGCAGGAGTTCGTTGAGGTTGATGACGATAACCCTGTTCGGGGATTCCAGCACCACCAGCATATCCGGGTTAAACTCCGCCAAAACCTGGCGGCACGCGCCGCAGGGAGGGCACGGAGAGTCCGAGCTGCCTCCCGCTATCGCAATAGCCACAGGGTTCAGGCTTCCCATGGAAACCATGCCGGCAACAGCGCTTCTTTCGGCGCAAAGAGTCAAGCTGTACGAAGCGTTTTCGATGTTGCTGCCGAGGGCAATGCTTCCGTCCGCCATTAAAAGCGCCGCCCCCACATCGAAACGGGAATACGGCGAGTAAGCGCGTTTCGCGGCGGTTCGCGCGTTTTCTAAAAGAGCTTCGGGCGTCATATTCGGCCAGGGCCAGTTAAAATTCTTTTTATTCGTCATCGGAGGCTTCTCCTTTCAGATTTTTTTGTTTCATTCTGAGCAGCTTTATTCGATGTTCTTCCAACGCTATAACCTTTATGACCCAATTTTCGTACTCGAACTCGTCCTCCTCCTCGGGAAATTTGCCCGCTAAAGACAACACGAGACCGGCGATGCTCTCGGCGTCCTCCGACTCAAAAGAACACAGCAGAACTTCGCTGAGGTCCTCTAAACTCGTATTGCCCTGAACGAGATATGTGCCGTCTTCCTCCTCTATTATATCCGGGGTCTCCTGGTCGTACTCGTCTTGAATTTCCCCGACGATTTCCTCCAGGAGATCCTCCATCGTGGCGATACCCGCCACGCCCCCATACTCGTCCATAGCCACCGCTATATGTACATGGTCGCGGCGCATGGCCTCCAGCAGCTCAACCGTACGTATGTTTTCGGGAACGAACATCGCTTTCCGAACTATGGATTCCACGGGCTGGTCAATGTTGCCCGAGGCCAAATGCTTCAAAGTATCCTTCACGTACAGGATACCGATTATGTCGTCCGGGTTGTCGCCGTACACGGGCAGGCGCGAGTGCCCGTGCGCCGTGAACACCTCGATGGCAGCGCCTATCGAGTCGGTGGCGGCGAGGGATACCATGTCCACCCTCGGAACCATTATTTCGTAAACCCGCGTTTCCTCCAGGTCAATGATACCGTGGATCATACGCCGCTCGGCGGCTTCAAGCGCCCCGCTCTCCTCTCCGATAGTGACTACCTGCTCGATTTCCTCCCTCGTGACGAACGGGCTTTGATTTCTGAGATCCAGGCGGAAAATCCACCCTATCGCGCGCACGCTTGCCTGCAACAGCCGGGTGATAGGGTAAATGACGAAGTCCATGACCCTCAGAATAGGAGTACAAATCATAATCATTGGTTCGGCGTAAATTATCGCGATGTTCTTTGGCAGTATCTCGCCGAAAATTATGAGCGAGACCGTCAGCGCGGGGACAGCGTACAAAAGCGCGGCAACGCTGAAAAAATGCACTACCATAGCCGTAACGAGCGTACTGGCCACGACGTTCACAGCGTTGTTGACGATGAGGCAAAGCGTGAGCACACGCTGCATGTCGTTCATAAGCCACTGGAACATCGGTTTACGGGTGGGCTGCGACTCCTGCAAAGCCAGGAGCCTGCCTCGTCCCGTCGTGGTTATGGCCGTTTCGGAAGCGCTGCAGAAAGCCGACGCCAAAAGCAGGAGAATCAGCCAGAAACATCCCTTCAGCACCAGAAATACGTCGCCCGGACTCATGCCGGGTCCCCTCTTTCTACGGCGTTCAGCAGCTTTGACTTCAGAAGCTCCTGACGCTCCCACATGTTATCTTCTTTCTCGGGAGTGTCATGGTCCCACCCCAGCAGATGCAGAAAACCGTGAGCCAGAACCAGGCACAACGCCTCCAGGCGCGGCATTGGGGCGTGTTCCCGCCCGGCTTCCTCCGGGCAGATCACGACGTCGCCAAGCGGAAGTACGCCAAACGGCGTAAAATCCCCCTTTTCCCACAACGGGAACGCCAGAACGTCCGTGGGTTCATCGAACCCCCTGTATTGTTTATTTATGTCCCTCATCTCCGCCCGATCCAAAAATGACACCGAAAACTCGATTTCGGCATGATTTTCAAGCTCCCGGCACAACAGCGGCAGCTCCGCCTCGAATACGCTCTCCAGCTTCCCGGCGGCGTCCGCTGGAAAAGGGCTGGGCAAATTTCCTTCCGAGTCGATTTTTATACACAGCTTCATGTTGTTTTACGGTCCTTCTTTATTTTCTTTATCTTTTATCTCTTTAACATCCCTTGTGTGGTACATGGATCGCAGCGCTTTGAGGCTCGCCGTTTTAATCAGCTCCAGCTCCTTGAAAGTGAAATCCGCGCCGTCAAGCTGTTTTTCCTCGATTTTGACGTTGACGACCCTATCTATTAACTCCTGAACGTCGGTGATTTTCGATATGTTCTTGATTCCCGCCCTGACCGCGGCTTCGAGGGAGTCCATAAGCATAAGGAGCGCCGTCTCGCGGGACTGCGGTTTGGGACCGGGATAGCAGAACTGCTCGCGTTCCACGTTCTCTCCCTGGGCAAGCGCTTTTTTATAAAAATAGCTTACGCACGTAGTTCCGTGATGTTCGATGATGAACTGTTTGACTTTCTTTGGAAGGCCGTATTTGTTTGCCAGCTCCGCTCCTTCCCTGACATGTGAGATTATCGCCACCGCCGACAAAGTCGGCGATAACGTATCGTGTATATTGTCTCCGCCCATTTGATTTTCTACGAAATGACGGGGACGGAGCAGCTTTCCTATGTCGTGATAGTAAGCTCCGACCCGGACGAGGTTTTCGTCCATTCCAAGCGCGCTTGCCACGGTTCCCGCCAGAGCGCCTATCGTCAGGCTATGGTGATAAGTGCCCGGAGCCTCCGTGTGGAGTTTGCGGAGAAGGGGGTTGGATGGCTGGCTCAGTTCCCTGGCCTTGAGAGCTGTAAAGGCTCCTATGGTCCCCTCTGTCGTGAACAGCAGGGAAACCGCCAGCAACGTAGCGGTAAAGTCGAACAGCAGAAATCTCCCCATTCTGAGCCACGTTTCTCCAAGAGGCCAGCCCAGAGTCATCATCTCAAATACGGGCAGCCCAAGCAAAACCCTGGCGGCTTCTTTGGTAAGCGCCAAAAAAACAGCTATGGAAAACACCTTCGCGCTCAGGTTTTTAAGCGAGTCTGTCCTCGGCAGGGCGTAAAAACCTATCATGGCGGCCGCAAAAAATAAGAACAAAAAAGACAGCACTCCGTACGAGGGCAGCCCGGCGGTCAAAAAGACCCCGGAAACGGCCCCCAAAAGCACCGTGTGAAAGGCGAGATTAGGCGGCAGGCAGAGAAACGATACCGTAACCGCGGCCAACACTCCGCCTCCGACAATACCCATGCGCGTGGCGACGGCCTCGCATATCCACGCCGTCGCGACGACGAAAACCACGCAGCCCCACTTGGTGTCGCCGAATCCGCGCGCTCGCGCTCCTCGGCGCGCCACGACGTCCATCCACAGGGGCAGCGCAAGCGTCACGACAAGCGCCGCAACTCCCTGGGTAAGCGGGAATTTGTCCTCCGGATAGCCCTGTTCCCTCAGCGAACGCGCTATCGAAGGAGTGACTGTCTCGCCCCTTCTGACGATGACGTCTCCCACTTCCATTCTGCGCTCTACTATAGGTATGTCCCTTCTTTCCGCGTCCCTCACGAACGCCGTCAACCGCGGATCCGCCTGGTAGCGAGGCTCTGTTATTTCTTCCAGCAACTGATAAACGAGGTTCCTCTCGACAAGGGACATTTCCAGCTTGTTGATTTCCGTCCAAAGTATGGACCTGTCCCTCCACTCCGTACCGACGTCTCCGGAGGTAGCCGTTTCAAAGTACACTTCACCGACCATTTCCGCCGCCGAAAGCAGGCGTTCCCTTTGATCCTCGGACATGACGCCGAACGCGTTGACCAACCCTTCGGGAAAATCCCCCGTTCCGGTATGGAGGTCGCGGAACGCGTCCAGCCGCAGCTTCATACGGTCAGGCGCGCTGATGTTCCGCACGATGACGCCCGCCACCGAACTGCCCGCCCTGTCCCTCAACCTGTCGGTCATCGCGAGGTCGAGGTAGGTCATGGGGGAAATCGCCCTGTACGTTCTGGGCGACGGCTTGTTAGTCGAAAAGCCGTAATCGCCGGAAACGTAGAGCCAATCCATGACGACTATGGCGCTCCCCACGCATAAAAGAAGCAACGCCGGAACAAAGTAAAAGGCATAGAGTTCACGAGGAAACCACCCCAGAATCCCCGAAACCCTGTGCCTGAATTTGTCGTTTTTACGAACTTGACTGCTCATAACGCTCGTAAGCCTGAACCACCTTTTGGACGATTTCGTGGCGCACTACGTCTGCGTGGGTCAAATCGATAAATTCGATTCCTTTTATTCCCAGCAGAATCTCTCTGACCTTTTTAAGCCCCGATTCTTTGGCGTTCGGCAGGTCAATCTGCGTTACGTCGCCGGTAACCACCGCTCTGGAGCCGAAGCCAAGCCGGGTCAGAAACATTTTCATCTGTTCCGGCGTAGTGTTCTGCGCCTCGTCAAGAATAATGAAACTCTCGTTCAAAGTACGCCCCCTCATGTAAGCCAGAGGGGCTATCTCTATGATACCCTTGTCCGCGTACCGCGCGAAACGCTCAGGCGACAGCAGTTCATAAAAAGCGTCATAAAGCGGGCGGACGTAAGGCTCTACTTTTTCCCTGAGATCCCCCGGCAGAAACCCCAGGCTTTCCCCCGCCTCCACGGCGGGACGCACCAGCACGATCCGGCCGACTTTGCCGGCCTTCAGCATGGAAACGGCCTCGCACACCGCCAGATACGTCTTTCCCGTTCCGGCAGGACCCACGGCGAAGAGGATGTGGTTGTCCCTGATCGCCTTTATGTAGGCGCGCTGCCCCACGGTTTTGGCGCGGACAGGCTTGCCCTTGCTCGTAGTGCATATCACGTCGCAATAAAGCGCCTCCAGTTTCGGCTCGTGCCCTTCGGCAATCGCGTCCATAGCGTGCCTGACGTCGGCTACATGAACGTCGTACCCCTTATCCGCCACGGCGGAAAGCTGACGAAGCAGGCTGCCGACAATTTTCACCGGTTCTCTGTCGGAGCCGTCCACTTGGATGTTACATCCCCGGACTATCAGGTTGACCGGATAACGCTCCCGTATAGCCTCCAGATTCTCGTCGTTAACGCCTGAAAGGCGGAACATCGCGTCCTCTCCGGACATTTCGACGCGCAAAACGGCGCTTTCTTCCGATTCCATGTCGTTACGCCGGATACGCGCTGCCGTCCACCAGTTCGTTCAGCCCCACGTCTCTTTTCGTTGCGCGGGCGTATTTTTGAGGCAGGAAATCCTTGGCCACCTGCGGGAACATAAGCCAGGAGAGAGCGTCTTCCGGCTGCTGCGCCCACGCGGCCGCGTCCTTGCGAGCCGCTTCCATCTCAGGAGCGATTTTCTCACCCGGCCTGCACGTTATAGGCTTCTCGTCGCCTATAGCCGCCTTCTGAACCTCCTTATCGAGCGGAGCGGGCGGCGTGCCGTAGAATCCAAGGAAATACTGCTTTACCTCTTTCGATATGTTCTTCCACCTCTGTCCCGAAATCACGTTAAACGTGGCCTGAGTTCCGACCATCTGGCTTGTGGGGGTTACGAGGGGAGGGTAGCCCATAGCCTTGCGGACGACCGGTATTTCGTTCATTACGTCCTCGAGTTTGTCGAGGGCGTTCTGTTCCCTGAGCTGGCTCGTCAGGTTTGAGTACATGCCCCCCGGTATCTGATAGCGCAGGACATTTATGTCCACGCCGCCGATGTCGGTAATAAAACTGCCGTACTTGTCGCGTATCTTTTTGAAATACTCCGCCACCGGCACAAGGTTTTCCAGCTTGATGCCCGTATCCAGCCCGCCCCCCGCCAGGGCCGCGACAATCGACTCCGTGGGCGGCTGGCTGGTTCCCATCGACAGCGGCGAAATGGCGGTGTCCACAACGGACGCCCCCGCTTCAAGCCCGGCGTAGTATGTCATGGAACCCATTCCGCTGGTGTAGTGCGTGTGCAGATGTATGGGAACGTCAGTCCTGGCCTTGACCGCTTTTACGAGGCTTACGCAGTCCACCGGACTCAGCATCCCGGCCATGTCCTTGAAAGCTATGGAGTCGGCCCCCATCCGCGTCATTTTATAAGCCATGTCGGCAAACGCCTCCAGTGTATGAACCGGCGACAGGGTGTAGGCAATGCACATCTGCAGATGGCCGCCCTCTTTTTTAATCTGCTCCGCGGCAATTTCCATGTTGCGCAGGTCGTTCAGGGCGTCGAAAACGCGGACGACGTCAATGCCGTTGCCGATGGCCGCTTTTACAAATTCGCGCACGGCGTCGTCAGCGTAGTGTCTGTAACCGACGAGATTCTGCCCGCGCAAAAGCATCTGCAGCTTCGTTTTTTTGACGTGCTTGCGGATGGTTCTCAGGCGCTCCCACGGGTCCTCGCCCAAAAAGCGCATACAAGCGTCGAACGTGGCTCCTCCCCACATCTCCAGAGAGTAGTACCCCACCTCGTCCATCGCCTCAAGTATGGGGACCATGTCCGAGGTGCGCATACGAGTTGCAAACAAGGACTGGTGCGCGTCACGCAGCGCCGTTTCCATAATCATAGCCCGCGGCATTTACGTCCCTCCTCTTTTTTAGCGTCTTCCCACATAGTATCCAGTTCTTCGAGCGAACATTCGTTCAAATGCCGCCCGTTTGCCGCCGCTTTCAATTCAACTTTTTGAAATCGCCCGGCGAACTTATTGCAGGCCATAGACAGCGCGGAATCGGGGTTGACGTTCAAGTGACGCGCCAGGTTTACCGTCATGAAAAGCAAATCCCCCAACTCGTCCTCTACGGCGTCGTTTTTCATCGCTTCGTTTTCGGCAAGCGCAACGGCTTCTTTCAGTTCCGCCACTTCTTCGTCCAATTTGTCAAAAAGCGGCCTTAAATTCCCCTGGGGCCAGTCAAAACCCACGTGGGCCGCCTTACCCTGCATTCGATGGGCCTTCAAAAGCGGCGGCAGTCCCTTGGGCAGCCCCGACAGTATCGAAGCGTCTTCTTTTTTGTCCTTGCGTTCCTGCTGCTTTATACGCTCCCAGTTACGGATGACCTGTTCGCTGTTTACGCCGGAAACTTTTTCCTCTTCCTCTCCCGCTCCCGGCTCAGGAAAAACGTGTGGGTGACGCCTTATCAGCTTGTCGCCTATGCCTTTCACGACGTCTTCGATGCCGAACGTTCCCTCGGTTTCCGAGGCTATAGCAGACAGAAAGACTATCTGGAGCAGCAGGTCTCCGGCTTCCTCCCGGACTTTGTCCATGTCCCCGGCCGTAATGGCGTCTGTCAGCTCGTAGGCTTCCTCCACTATATACGCGCGCAGGTCGGCCAGTTTCTGCTCCCTGTCCCACGGACACCCTCCGGGGTCCCTCAGACGTTTCACTATAGAGGCGAACTCGTCGAAGTAATGACGTTCAGGCGCGTGAATCAAAATTAAAAGCCACTCCTTCGGCAACTGGATTAAACGTTAAAAACGTATTTCTAATCATAGCATATGAGATATTATAGAAGAACGAAATGATACGTTTAAGAGCGAATAATTACTTGGAGGGATTAGTATGAAACTTTTGACCGGCGGGAAAATAATTTTGAACGACAGGATACTTGAGCGGCACTCTCTCCTTTTTACCGACAGAATTTTATCGTGCGTGCCGGACAACCTTCTTGACGGCCTTATCTGCGCCGATGGAATCGACGCGGAGCGTTTCGAGCTGCGCGGCGAGTACGTGTCTCCGGGGTTCATCGACGTACACGTTAACGGCGCGGGAGGCGCGGACACCGCGGACGCCACCGACGAATCAATGGACACCTTCAGCCGCTGCCTTGCCGAACACGGAGTGACGGCGTTCCTGCCCACCTCGGTCACGACGTCCCGGGAACGCCTCGACGCCGCGATCGAAAACGTCAGGCGCGCCATGAAACGGCCGCTGCCCGGCGCGAAGGCGCTGGGCCTGCACCTGGAAGGCCCGTGGCTCGACGTTGCTCAAAGGGGCGCTCACCCGGAGGAATACATAGAGGATACTCCGGACGCCGAATGGGTGGAACAGCGCGCGGACGTCATACGGACTGTTACCTTTTCGCCCCGGAAAGACCCCGAACACGTTTTCCTCAAGCGTCTGCTCGAACTTGATATAGTCCCGTCCATCGGCCACACCGGAGCCGGCTTCGAGGAAGCCATGGCCGCCATCGAGTCCGGCGCGAAGTCGATAACCCACCTCTTCAACGCTCAAAGCGGGCTTCACCACCGCGCGCCCGGTATGGTGGGCGCTGCGCTGTGCTCTTCCGTCATGTGCGAAATCATAACGGACGGCGCTCACGTGCGCAGCGAGCTATTCGAGCCGCTTTGCAGGGCGCTGGGAACCGACAGGTTTATGATAGTCTCGGACTCCATGCGCGTGGCCGGCTTGCCGGACGGAGAGTACGAATTCGTAGACCGCAAGGTGCTTGTCGAGGACGGCGTACCGCGCCTGCCGAACGGAACTTTAGCCGGAAGCTCCCTGTTCATGAATGTTGGGGTGCTGAACGTGTGGAGAGCCACGGGACGCCCCCTGCCCGAGATGGTGGGCTTGGGCTCGGCCAACCCGGCAAGGCTTCACGGCCTTGCTCGCAAAGGCTCCATAGCTCCCGGTTGCGACGCCGATATCATTTGTTTAGACGACGACCTCAATGTGCTGAAAACCTTCGTCGAAGGCAGGCTGGTATACGAACGAGCGTAATATTGTCAGAGCAAATAATTACTTATTGGAGGTAATAGTTTGAAACTATTTTTATGCTAAAGCACAAAACTCCACCAATTTTCATTCCGTTTTGTGCCTTTCGCAGAAAGGAATGGGGATTTGTATGAAACTTTTGACCGGCGGGAAAATAATTTTGAAAGACAGGATACTTGAGCGGCACTCTCTTCTCTTTAATGACAGAATTTTATCGTGCGTGCCGGAAAGCCTTTTTGCCTGCGCCGACGGAATTGACGCGGAACGTTTCGAACTGCGCGGCGCATACGTGTCTCCGGGGTTCATCGACGCGCACGTTCACGGCGCCGGAGGCGCGGACGCGATGGACGCCACTGACGAATCAATGGACACCTTCAGCCGCTGCCTTGCCGAACACGGAGTGACGGCGTTCCTGCCGACCACGG